>NZ_BAAILO010000433.1:0-1969 GCF_054589115.1 Cupriavidus sp. 8B
CCAGGGATTCGTGATTCCTGCTACCTTCGTCGGCGGCCTCAATTCGGACAAGCCCGGCGAATTCCGCGCCACCGTCACGAACGACGTCTACGACACGGTCAACGGCACTTGCAAAGCCATTCCGGCAGGCTCGACGCTCGTTGGTACATACAGCAGCGACATCGGCATCGGGCAGGAGCGCATTCTGGCGGCATTCGTCCGGATGCAACTGCCTAATGGCAAGTGGGTACCGCTGCTTGGCATGGGCGGGGCCGATCCGAACGGCTATGCGGGCATCAGTGGCGACGTCAACAACCACTTCTTCAAGATCTTCTCGGGAGCCCTGATCATCGGCGTGCTGGAGCAGCGCTTCAACAATACCGCAACGGCGACGACTGCCTCCCCAGCAGGCATCACGACCTACGGCAATACGGCGGGCCAGGTCGCCGCGCAGACGGCGCAGACGATCCTGAACCGCAACCAGAACATCCGTCCGACCATCACCACCAAGCCCGGACAGAAGATGATGGTGCAGGTCAAGCACGACATCGTGCTGGAGCCCTACCGTGATTAGGGGTGCTGCCGCGTTCCTGTTGGTGCTGGCCGCGACGGGCGCCGGCGCGCAGACCGTCGAGGCCATGGTGAGCCCGACCACGCTGATCGTGCGCGACAGTGGCGGGGCGCGCATCGTCACGCTGCCGGGCAAGCCTGTGCTCTATTGCGGGCTGGATCCGTTCGTCGGCTGGTCGGCGCGGTTGATTGGGACGACGCTGCGCATGGAATCCGGACAGGCGCCGGCGGTCGAGTCGCACGGGCGGACCATGCCGCTCACGACGCTGCTTGCACGCGACGGCTGGCTGCGCCCTGAGACGCTGGACGAGGGAGCCCAGGTGGCGCTGGTCGAGCGCCGTGGCGGCTGGGCCTGTGCACCGAAGACGGAAGCCTTTGCGCAGATGAGCGCGCGCGTCGATCCACAGATCCTGGCCAGCATTGCCATGAATGAATCGGCGTATCGGGGCCGACCCTGGCCGTGGACCCTCAATGTGGCCGGTCGCGGCATGTACTTCGCCACCCGGGAAGACGCGCATGCCGCGATCAATCAACTGCTTTCCGAGAAGCGCTGCAATTTCGACGTTGGGATCATGCAGATCAACTGGTGTTACCACGGCCAGCGGTTCGCCTCGTCGTGGGACGCGCTGGCTCCGGCATCCAACATCCGCGTGGCCGAAGCCATCCTAACGGAGAACCTGCAACGCAGCGGCTCAGCGATGAAGGCGGTGGCCTGGTACCACAGCGCCGACCCGAGCCGCGGCGGGCCGTATCTGGCTCGATTCATGAACCACTTCAAGCAAATGGACAGCAGGGCCCAATGAGCAAGCATCTTCTTTACGCCGCCGCCGCCCTCTTGATCAGCGGACCGGTATCTGCCGCGCCGACCGATCCGTTCGACTTCGACTACCAGGTCGTGGCCAAGGCAAGTGACCGGCCGGCGATGATTTTCAACGACGGCAGTAGCACCTACATCCAGCCTCGCGCTGGACAGCAGATTGTCGCGGGAGGTGGGCAGCAATCTGGTCCGTATATCGTGCTGGATGGCGTGCCTGATGTCGTGCGCTACACCACGAACGGAAGCGAGGTGGTTGCGCGCTGGACGCGAGCCAACGGGTTCACTGGCGAGCCCGCGAATCCTGCCGGCGAGTTGCCGCGTGGCTTCAGCGGCTTTAGCGGGCGCATTGCCTTGATCGGCAATCACAATGGTCTCGCGCTGGTGCGCCCGAGCGACACCACGATGCCGCTTGCGCCGTTGATCAAGACCCTCGCCCCGGCAGGCTGGACCGGATCAGCACAGAAGGATATCGCCCTGAGCCAGGAGATGCGCTTCGCCACGCGCGCTGGCGAGAACTGGGTGCAAGCGCTTGAGCGCCTGCTGGCGCAGCGTGACCTGTACGCAGAACTGGACTTCGAGCGTCGGAACATTGCGCTGCGGGCG
>NZ_BAAILO010000434.1:0-5232 GCF_054589115.1 Cupriavidus sp. 8B
CCAAGGGCTGCTTCAAACAGTTTGCTGTGCATCGCTTGTGTTCTTCTTTACCTGGAATCCGCCCACGATACCACCCACTTGAAATTCAAAAGAGGCCCAATAAAACTAGTTAGCAAAGGAGTTCGGCATGTTGAACCATGAGGATAATGAGTTGCTTTGTCGTGTCGGCCCGGATACACCGGGCGGAGCCATGATGAGACGCTTCTGGCATCCGGTATGTACGTCCGCGCAATTGCCGGAGCCCGATTGCGCGCCACTGCGCGTTCGGCTGCTCGGTGAAGACTACGTCGCCTTTCGCGACTCGAAAGGCCAGGTCGGCTTTCTCGAAGAGCTGTGCATGCATCGGGGCGCGTCGCTTGCGCTCGGACGGGTCGAGGAAGGCGGTATCCGCTGTCTCTATCATGGATGGAAGTTCAGCGCGTCCGGCGCTGTGATGGAGACACCGAACCACGCGGATCCCAAGTACGCCGCCCGTATGAGGGCTCCGGCATTTCCGGTGCGGGAGGAAGGTGGCATCGTCTGGGCCTATGTTGGTCCCAGCGAACTGGAGCCTGCGTTCTCTCGCTATGCCTTCATGGATGCAGAACCGGACCATCGTGTAGTTTTGCGAGTCAACGTTGCTTGCAACTACCTGCAGCTCGTGGAAGGCGGCGAGGACAGCTCGCACGTCGGTGTGCTCCACACCAATATGGCGCGACCAGGCTGGAAGGATAACGCGTTCACGCCCAACCCCGATGCCATCAACCCGGCGGCGCTCGCCTCCAATGATCTGGAGCCGGCGCTGAAGATCGAGGACACGGCATTCGGCTTCCATTACGTGGCACTGCGCAAGACCAATACGCCGCGGACCCTGAACGCTCGCGTTGTGCCATTCATCGTCCCGTATGGCCGCATCATTCCCGCGCCCGCATTCCAGTTTACTGTCCTGGAAGTCCCGCAAGACGATACGCACACGAGTACCTTCCTCGTAGTTCACGGGAATGAGCCTGTGAATGAAGAGAGAATCATCGAACTGCTGGGTCTCGACAACCAACAGTACTACAACCGTGCGACTTGCACATTCACAGCCAGCTGGGCGGACTCGTTCGGCCAGGATCGCACCCGCATGAAAGAAAACTGGACTGGATTGCGCGGTGTGGAGGTGGAGGATGCCACCATCGGCTTGTCCCAGGGGCCGCTCTATGACCGCTCGCGCGAGCACCTGGTTCCGGCCGACCAGGCTGTGACCCGGGTCCGTCGCGTCCTGCTGGAATCGGTCAGGCGTGTCATGGAGAACGGGCCGCTTCGTGCGGTCGGTCTCGACCTGCGTGGAGTGAGCGCATGCGACACACAACTCGAAGAGGGAGCGGCGTGGCAAGACCTGCTGCCATCCCATCGTGAAACCCCGGTAGCCTGACGAGAGAGATCATGACGAACGATAGCATTAGCAAAGACACGCCTGATTACCTGTCCCTTCTGCGCCTGGACGGGCGCGGCTTCGTAGTGCTGGGAGCCGGGCAAGGTATTGGCGAGCAGACCGTGCACGCTCTCGCACAAGCCGGTGCGCGCGTTCTGTGCGTCGACCAGGACGAACGGCTTGCCCAGAACATCGCCGAAGCGGTGGGCGGTATCCCCTGTGTAGCCGATGCTACCAAGCGAACCGACGTTCAACGTGTCTTTGACACGGCACGCAAGCACTTCGGTCGCGTACACGGCGTTATCGACATTATCGGGGTCGCAGGCATCAAGCCCTTCTCGGCGGTAGATGATGAGTCCTGGGACCGGCAGTTTGACATTGTCGTGCGTCACGCTTATCTGGCTATCCAGATTGGTGGCGAGATGATGAAGGCCGACGGCGGAGGTATTTTCGCATTCGTCGGCTCCCTTGCCGGCAATCGCGCAATACCGAATGAAACGGCCTATGCCACCTCAAAAGCAGCGCTGCATCACCTGGTGAGGTGCGCGGGCGCTGAGTACGCCCCCTACAACGTACGCATCAATGCAGTGTCGCCGGGGTTCGTCCGGACGCCAAGGCTGAATCAGCGTCTCGGCGAAGCTGCATGGGAGGCCATCAGCGAAGTGATCCCACTGGGACGGCCCGCAACGCCGGCGGAGATCGCAGGCCCGCTGTTGTTTCTGGCCTCCGACCTGAGTGCCCATATGGCCGGAGAAATCATTGAGGTCGATGGTGGCGTTGGTGTCATGGCACTATTTCCCAAAGTGACGTTCGCCCCCTCAGCAACCCCGACTCCCTGAGCACGATGACATCTTCTCTCCAGGATCAGATCCATCCGTTGCTGCGACCTGTCGCTTTGGCAGCCGCGACGAAGCCGAGCATGGCACAGATGAGTTATCAGGAAGCGCGTGCCGATATGGCCGCGCGCACTGCCGCGCGCGCGCCCGGGCCGCATGTCGACACCGTCCTCGATCTCGCGGTTCCCGGGCCTCATGGCGAGATCCCATTGCGCATCTATCGGCCAGACGGTGCCGTTGGCGTGACGATGGCCTTCCACGGCGGCGGATGGCTAATGGGCAACCTCGACAGCTTCGACGCCGTCTGCCGACACCTGGCCAAGGACTCCGGGCTGGCGGTGGTGAGTGTCGATTACCGGCTTGCGCCGGACCATCCCTTCCCCGCAGCGCTGGACGATGCCTGGGCAGCGACCTGCTGGGTCGCCGGGCACGGCCATGAGCACGGACTTCCAACGGCGCGCATGACAGTGTTTGGCGAATCGGCGGGCGGCAATCTTGCCGCAGTCGTCTGCCTGCTCGCTCGGGATCACGCAAATCCTCGGATTCTCGCGCAAGCACTTGTCTATCCTGCGACGGACGCGCGCCAGGAAGCGGATTCGCTATCCACCTATGCGGAAGGGTTCATGCAGCGCAAGGCCGATGTGGCGCATGCCTTTCGTACCTACGCGCTCAGTCACGGCGTGTCAGCGTCGACGTGGAAACTCTCGCCACTGCTTGCCGACAGTCATGCCGGTTTGCCGCCAGCCATCGTGATCACCGCCGAGTGCGATACCGTACGCGACGATGGTGAAGCCTATGCCATGAAGCTCGCTGAAGCGGGTGTTCCAGCGACGTGCGTACGCTACCAGGGCATGCTGCACACGTTCTACAGTATGCGCGGCAAGCTCGATGCAGCAGCACTGGCTCAGCGCCAGGTCGCTGACATGCTGCGCACCGCGGTAGAAAACGCCTGTCACAAGAGGAGACCGTATGAAAGCCATCCGTTTTGAGCGGCACGAAGCCGTTGGGCACATTGTCCTGGCAAATCCACCATCGAACCTGATCGCGACAGATTTCTCGGACTGCCTGCGAGACGCTGTCCATGAGGCAAGCGAAACTGACATTCGCGCACTGCTGATCCGCGCCGAAGGGCCGAACTTCAGTCAAGGCGGCGATGTCCTTGATTTCATTGACAAGGACTTCAATGCCTGGCGAACCTTTATTTCCGAGATCCATCTCGCCTACAGATCCATCGAGGCATTGCAAATCCCCACAGTGGCAGCCGTACGCGGTGCAGCGTTCGGCGGTGCCTTTGAGCTGACGCTAGCCTGCGACTTCATTGTCGCAGCGGAAAACGCAACCTTCAGATGTATCGAGGCGTCCGTGGGTTCTGCACCGGTAGCCGGCGCTGTACAGCGATTGGCTGAGCGAGCCGGTCGGGCCATGGCGGCACGTTATGCGATGCTCAGTGAGCCCATGTCGGGAGCCCAGGCGGGCCAGCTCGGCATTGCCGCCTTTGTGGCAGCGGAGCAGGACGTCGAGAACTTCGCGGCTGATCTCGCGCGTCGACTCTCGAGCGGCCCCACGCGCTCCTACGCCGCAATTCGCGCATTGCTTAAAGCTTGGTCGGCAGGTGGCGTGCCGGGAGCAGACTCACTGCTGCTCGACATCACCATGGGTCTTCACACCACGGAAGACGCCAGGATGGGGCGAACCGCACGCGCAGAAGCGTTCAAGCGCGGTGCGGAGCCTGCGCCCGTCACTTTTATCGGTCGCTGAGAGACTATGCGGGCCTGAGAGACTATGCGGGCAACTGAACGAGGACAGCTTCGATCTGAGCGCGCATTTTCCTCTGCCGAACAAACGGCGAGTCATCCTACTTATCAAGCATGCTTGCGGGGAGTCCAGCTATATGGCCCTGGGGGTTCATCCCGCGGCCGATACTTGGAACGCTCCCTGGTGCCACACGCAAGGCCGGCGCCACACACAAGCTGCCTGGTATCCCGTTCCTCTGATTCGTTCGCAAAGTCTGTTGAGCTTGGAGCAGGAATTGTCGGTCGGGGGAAGTGTGCGATGTGTATTGCTTGTGGCCCGCTGACGCGGGGGTGTCTCTTGTGGGCGGGGTTTTCATGCTTCTAGCTGCTGGCGCGGCTGTACGGGGTTGGCCGTTTTAGAACGTGTGAGATGTCACTTTTCTTTACTCGTAAAGAAAAGTAACCAAAAGAAAGCGATCCTTGCAGGAGGCTGGCTTGTCGGGGTTGCGCAGCCCGGTGGTTTCGTCGTCAGGCCCCGGGTTTTAATGGACTCATGCCGTTACTGGTTCAAAGAGCCACGATCCTGTGAATGACACTGGTTTCGTGGTGAGGCCCCCGGTAGCGGCATCCCTGCTCATTCACCCATCTGCCGGTACCGGTGCAAAGCACCACGATATATCACACCGTGATGGTTTCGTGGTGGGGTGGGCGCGGTGGTGAAACCCTCGGATTTATTTTCTCGGTGCCACCGCGCCCACGACGAAAACGGGACGCCTGCAACTTCGTGGCCGCCCGCGCCGCGAGCGACAGACGGCATGAAACAAGTGGTGGTGGCTACCGGTGGGGGCCACCACGAATCCCCGGGCATTGGCAGCGCCGTGGTGGTCTAAACTGGTAACGGCACGAGTCGGTTAGAACCCAGGGCCGTACGACGAAACCATTGGGGTTCCCAATGACGCCACGCCAGCCTCCTGCAAGGATCGCTTTCTTTTGGTTACTTTTCTTTACGAGTAAAGAAAAGTAACATCTCACACGTTCTAAAACGGCAACACCGCACAGCCGCGACAGCAGCTAGAAGCATGAAAACCCCGCCCTAAAGAGACACCCCCGCGTTAGCGGGCTAGTAATCCGTCGCGGCTCCTTCACCTCAGTCAAGGAACTGGTTCAAAAGAGGCTCTTTTGAAAAATGAGTGGGTTATGCGGCATGCGGGTTGATCGCGGAGAAGTCGAGCTTTCCGGCGATCAGGAAGATCACGGTGCGCATGGT
>NZ_BAAILO010000435.1:0-20859 GCF_054589115.1 Cupriavidus sp. 8B
CCGCCCGCGCCGTTTCGCGCCCGGCGAAGGCCAGGACCGCCCGCGCCGTTTTGCGCCCGGCGAAGGCCAGGACCGCCCGCGTCGCTTCGCCCCGGGCGAAGGCCAGGATCGTCCGCGTCGCTTCGCGCCCGGCGAAGGGCAAGACCGTCCGCGCCGCTTCACCCCGGGCGAGGGCCAGGACCGCCCTCGCCGCTTTGCCGGAGAAGGCAACGATCGCCCGCGCAATTTCGGTCCCGGCGAAGGCCAGGACCGTCCGCGCCGCTTTGC
The DNA here is from genome assembly GCF_054589115.1 of Cupriavidus sp. 8B. Classification (NCBI taxonomy): domain Bacteria; kingdom Pseudomonadati; phylum Pseudomonadota; class Betaproteobacteria; order Burkholderiales; family Burkholderiaceae; genus Cupriavidus; species Cupriavidus sp. 8B. Next base: position 268 of record NZ_BAAILO010000435.1, read on the forward strand.
CGGCCAGGGCGACGACCGCCCTCGCCGTCCCGCTCCCGGTGGCGACAATGACCGTGCGCGCCGCTTCGGCCCGGGCGAAGGACAAGACCGTCCGCACCGCTCCGGCGATGCCGGCCGGCGCGACTACCAGGGCGCCCGCCCCGAACGTACGGAACGTGCGGCCCCCGTGCAAAACGCGCCCCAACCTAGCTCCGATGGCCTGGTGCGCCTGTCCAAGCGGATGTCGGAACTCGGCCTGTGCTCGCGCCGCGAAGCCGATGAATGGATTCCGCGCGGCTGGGTACTGGTCGACGGCCAGCCCGTCACCGAGCTCGGCTCGCGCATCAGCCCGGACGCCAACATCGAGATCCACCAGGCTGCGCGCTCCGAGCAAGGCGAACGCGTGACCGTGCTGCTGCACAAGCCGGTCGGTTACGTGTCGGGCCAGGCCGAAGATGGCTACGAGCCCGCCGCTGTGCTGTTCGCGCCGGAAAACCAGTGGGAGCAGGACCCCACCCGCAAGCGCTTTGCCCCGTGGCATCGCAAGAGCCTGGCGCCTGCCGGCCGGCTCGACATCGACTCCACCGGCCTGCTGGTGCTGACCCAGGACGGCCGCGTTGCGCGCCACCTGATCGGCGAGGACTCGACCGTCGAGAAGGAATACCTGGTGCGGGTGAGCTGGGATTCGCCGGAAGGCCTGGTCGAGCGCGACATCTCGCACGTGTTCCCGGTGGAACTGATCGAGAAGCTGCGCCACGGCCTGTCGCTGGATGGCGAGGCGCTCAAGCCGGCCAAGGTGAGCTGGCAGAACGAGGAGCAGTTGCGCTTCGTCCTGCGCGAGGGCAAGAAGCGCCAGATCCGCCGCATGTGCGAACAGGTTGGCCTGCGGGTCGTGGGCCTGAAGCGCGTGCGCATGGGCCGCATCGTGCTGGGCGACCTGCCGGTGGGCCAGTGGCGCTTCCTTGGCGCCTTCGAGAAGTTCTAAGCACCAGCCGAAGCAAGCTGGCGGCCGCCATGGCCGCCCTGCAAGTCCACCATGGCGCGCGCGCTGCCCTGCGCCAATTGCTTCACAGCTGCGGCGCGCGGCAAGCCGCGCCGTGCGCATTGGCCGTCTCCACCAGCCCGAACACCGCCTTGGCGCCGCATTGCGAGCCGAGCATCCGCTCCTGGTTGTGCCCCACGCCAACCACCTCGAACGCCTGGTGGCGCACCGGCGGGCGCTGGCTGCCCAACGGCATGGCAAGGTATTGCAGGTAGCGCAGGTAGCCGCGCGCGCGCTCCAGCCGGGTCGGCCCCTCGGCCTCGGCGCCGCAGGCCTTGTCGAGCACGCGGTGGTTGGGGTCGTTGTCTTCCGAGCCCACCAGGTAGGTCACCTGGCGCTGCTGATAGCGGCGGAACAGCGCATCGCCCGTCGCGCCGCGCGCATAGGGCACCATGTCGCGCATGCCATAGCGGTATTTGTCGTAGTCCGCGCAAATGGCCGTGTCATAGGGCGCAAAGTCCTTGCCGCGCGGGCGCTCCGGCGTGAAATACAGATACGACGAAGGATTCGCCACCACGTAGCGCAGATCGATGCCGCCCGCGCGGATGCGCTCGTCGACGTTGTTCAGCACCGCATAGCGATGCACCAGCTGCGCGCCGCCCGAGTGGCCGGCCACCGTCACGCGGGTCACCGCGGGAAAACGGGCCTTGTTGGTCACCATGCCGACGAGGTCGTCCAGCACCTGCAGCGAGCTGACCGAGAACGGCGGGTTGACCGCGTCCTCCCCGCCCATCCAGCCCTGCACGCTCCACATCGGCATGCCGTCGAAATGCTTGCCCTTGGCCGCATCCGGCGTGCCCGGGAAGTTCGGCGCGAGCAGCAGCACCTCGTCGGGATTACGCCCGGTTTGCTTGAGCAGAGCCGCGCCGGCCGTGAAGTAGTCGTCGCCATTGCGCCGCAGCCCGTGCTGGACGAAGATCACCTCGCGGATGCCGCGCAGGTCGCCGTCCAGCGGATGGTTGGCGTAGACCGGGAAATCGTAGGCGCTCGCGCCCGTGCCGAGCCTGACCCGTTGCCATTGGGGGGCAGCGGCTTGCGGCGCCGTGCCGGCCGCCGGCGCGGCCTGCTTCGCGGCACTGTCCGCGCCCGGGGCAGCGCAGCCGAACTGGGCCGCCGCGGCCAGCGCAATCAGTGCGATCGACGCGCAACGCGCAAGCCGAATTGTCTTCATGTCCTGTCTCCTGATGCTCGATGTGGCGCGTCGCTTGGCGCGCGCCAGTGTTTTCGTTCGTAAAGCCGCATCATCCTAGGCCGCCGCAACCTGGATGTAAAATATATGCCACAGTGGAGATACATATCTAAAAGATATGTATCCTGCAGCGCCGGCCCGGAAACAAATCATGGAACTGAGACACCTTCGCTACTTCCTCGCGGTAGCCGAAACCGGCCACATCACGCGCGCCGCCGAGCAGCTCGGCATCCAGCAGCCCCCGCTGTCGCAACAGTTGAAGGCGCTCGAGGCCGAGCTTGGGGTGATCCTGTTCGAGCGTCAGCCACGCGGCGTGACGCTCACCGCCGCCGGGCGCGCGCTGCGTACCGACGCGCAGGACATCTTTGCCCGCCTGGACCAGGCGCGCCAGCGCATGCTCCGCATGGCGCGCGGCGAGGAAGGCATGCTATCGGTCGGCTTCACCAGCTCGGCCGCCGCGCACAAGCTGACGCCGGAGGTGCTGCGCGCCTGTCGCCGCCGGTTTCCCGGCATCGCGCTCAAGCTCAGCGAGAACAACGCCGCCGAGGTCATCGAGCAACTCACCGCGGGCACGCTCGATGTCGCGCTGTTGCGCGCGCCGGTGGGTCGCCCCGAAGGCCTGCGCTTCGAGCTGCTGCTGGAAGAGGAAATGGTGATCGCGCTGCCGCTGGACCATCCGCTGCTGCGCAAGCGTGCTGAGTCGGCCCACACGTCGGCCCAGGAAGCCATCTCGCTGCGCGCGCTGGCAGACGACGCGTTCATCCTGGTGCGGCGCCCAGGCGCGCCGGGCATGTATGGCGATCTGCTGAAGGTGTGCGAGCGGCTGGGCTTCACGCCCCGCGTGGGCGCGGAAGTCGAGCGGATGCTGAGCAACCTTAACCTGGTAGCCGCCGGCGCCGGCGTGACGGTGGTGCCGGCCTCGATGGCCGGGCTCAACCCGCACGGCGTGGCTTACCGCCGCATGAAAGAAGCCGACCAGCTGCGCGCGCCGCTGACCCTGGCTTACCGGGAGCGCGACGACAACCCTGCCTGCGCGGCGCTGGTCGCCCTGACCCACCGCATCGCGGCACGCCATCGCCGCCAGGGCAATCGCTGAGCAGTCGTCGCCGCTCAGTCGTCGCTATTGGGAGGCAGGTCGGGAAACAGCACCTCGGTAAAGCCGAAACGCGTGAAGTCCGTCACCCGCATGGGATAGAGGATGCCCTGCAGGTGATCGCATTCATGCTGCACCACGCGCGCGTGGAAGTCCTCGGCCACGCGCTCGATGCGCCCGCCCATCATGTCAAAGCCGGTGTACTTCAGGCGCGTGAAACGCGACACCACCCCGCGCAGCCCCGGCACCGACAGGCAGCCTTCCCAGGCTTCATCCTGCTCCTCGCCAAGCGGCGTCAGCTCGGGATTGATCAGCACCGTCTTGGGCACGGTGGGTGCGTCGGGATAGCGCGGATTGCGGTCGAAGCCAAAGATCACCACCTGCAGGTCCACGCCGATCTGCGGCGCGGCCAGGCCAGCGCCGTTGGCGTGATCCATGGTGTCGAACATATCGTCGATCAGGAGGCGCAGCTCCGGCGTGTTGAAGCGCGTGACAGGGCGCGCGACCTGCAGCAGGCGCGGATCGCCCATCTTGAGAATGTCACGGATCATGCTTGATCTCCGGTTTTAAGCTCGGCCAGCAACGCCAGCATGGCGGCCTCGTCCAGCACGGGCACGCCGAGCGCCTCGGCCTTTTCCAGTTTACTGCCGGCTTCCGCGCCAGCCACCACATAGTCGGTCTTCTTCGACACCGAGCCGGCCACCTTGGCGCCGGCGGCTTCCAGCATTTCCTTGGCGTCCTCGCGCGCGAGCGTGGGCAGCGTGCCGGTCAGCACGAACGTCTTGCCGGCCAGCGCAGCGGGCGCGGCGCGTGCCGCCGGCTCGCTCTCCGGCCAGTGCACGCCGGCGGCGCGCAATTGCTCGATGACTTCCACATTGTGTGGCTCGGCCAGGAAGTTGGCGATGGACTGCGCCACCACCGGCCCCACGTCGTTGACCTCCAGCAAGGCGGCCTCATCGGCTGCCAGCAGCCCGTCGAGCTTGCCGAAATGCTTGGCCAGGTCCTTGGCCGTCGCTTCGCCCACATGGCGGATGCCAAGCGAGAAGATAAAACGGTTGAGCGTGGTCTCGCGCGAGGCCTCGATCGCTGCCACCAGGTTGGTGGCCGACTTGTCGGCCATCCGGTCCAGCGCGGCCAGCTTGGCGACGCCGAGCTTGTAGAGATCGGCCGGCGTGTGCACGATAGCCATATCGACCAGCTGCTCGACCACCTTGTCGCCCAGGCCTTCGATATCCATGGCGCGGCGCTGCGCGAAATGCAGCAGCGCCTGCTTGCGCTGGGCCGGGCAGATCAGCCCGCCGGTGCAGCGTGCGATCACCTCGCCTTCCAGCTTCTCGATATGCGATCCGCACACCGGGCATGCGGTGGGCATGACAAAGGCGCGCGCGTGGGCAGGCCGGCGCTCCGGCACCACCGCCACCACTTCGGGAATCACGTCGCCGGCACGCCGCACGATCACGGTATCGCCGATGTGCACGTCCTTGCGGCGGATCTCGTCCTCGTTGTGCAACGTGGCATTGGTCACCGTCACGCCGCCCACGAACACCGGCGCCAGCCGCGCCACCGGCGTGATGGCGCCGGTTCGGCCAACCTGCACCTCGATGTCCTCGACCACCGTGGTCATTTCCTGGGCCGGGAACTTGTGTGCCAGCGCGAAGCGCGGCGCGCGCGACACGAAGCCAAGGCGCTCCTGCTCGGCCAGCGCGTTGACCTTGTACACGACGCCGTCGATATCGTAGGGCAAGGCCGCGCGCCGCTCGCCCACGCCGCGGTAGAAGTCCAGCAAGCCCTCGGCGCCCCGCACTACCGCGCGCTCCGCGCAGACCGGCATGCCGATCTCGGCGAACCAGTCGAGCATGGCGCTGTGCGTCTGCGGACGCGGCGCGCCTTGCAGATCGCCCAAGCCGTAGGCAAAGAACGACAAGGGGCGCTTCGCGGTGATGCGCGGATCCAGCTGGCGCAGGCTGCCGGCGGCGGCATTGCGCGGATTGACGAAGGTCTTTTCTCCGACCTCGGCCTGCCGCGCATTGAGCTTGTCGAATTCGCGGCGGTACATGAAGACTTCCCCGCGCACTTCCAGCACCGCCGGCAAGTCCACAGCCTTGCCGCGTAGTCGCAGCGGAATTGCCTTGATGGTGCGCACGTTGACGGTCACGTCCTCGCCGGTCTCGCCGTCGCCGCGGGTGGCGGCCTGCACCAGCCGGCCGCCCTCGTAGCGCAAGGACATGGCCAGGCCGTCGAACTTCAGCTCGCAGGCATATTCCACCGCCTCGGCGGCGCTGAACAGGTCGGCCGCGCCCTCGGCGGGCGCGGCGCGCCCCAGCCCCTGTGCGCAACGCCGGTCGAAGGACACCACGTCCTCATCCTCGAAGCCGTTGTTGAGCGACAGCATCGGGATGGCGTGGCGCACCGTATCGAAGGCGGACAGCGGCTGCCCGCCCACGCGCTGCGTGGGCGACTCCGGGGTCAGCAAGTCGGGATGGACGGCCTCGATGTCCTGCAATTCGCGGAACAGCGCGTCGTATTCCGCATCGGGCACCGACGGCGCATCGAGGACGTAGTACTGGTAATTGTGGCGCTCTAGCTCGGCGCGCAGCCAGTCGGCGCGCGCGGCGGGAAAATCGCTGACAGGCGCGGGGGCTTGCGCCGCCGCACCTTCTGGTTTGGTGCTCATGCTGGAGGGACTGAATCCGTTGTCGTCGTTGTCGTCGATATCGTCGATGCAGAACTGGCGTTTCAGAGACTGAACAAACGTAGCGTCACCGGCGAGCCCGCAGGCATGCCGCGCGCCTCGAGCTTGTCGTAGAGCGTCTGAAGCTGGCCGAAGATGGCGACGAAGGACGATTCGCTCAGCGGCCGCATATTGTCGTCGACCAGTTGCGCGCCCATGCGCTGCGCCAGGCTGTAGCCGTACTCGCAAACAGTCTTGAACGGCTTGGTCGCCTGCGCCGCGGACGGCACATCGAGCAGCAGCGTGATCTGGCGGCCAGCCTTGGCCGTGAGGTCATCGCGCAGGAAGTTGGTGTCGCCGAACTGCAGCGTGAACAAGGCCCGCTGCACGCCCTCGGCGTTGGCCTGATAGCGCGTGAAGCGCGTGCCATCGCGCGACAGCACCAGCCCGTCCTGGGTCGCCACCGTCTGCACATAGGCGGCCGACCATGGCGCGCCGTCGGAGATCACGTTGACGCCAAGCTGCACATCACAACTGGCGGCAAACGCATCCAGCTCGCGGCCATTGGCCACCGTCTCGGTCATGTCCGGCAGCTCGGCGGAGGCGTCGAGCGCTTCGGCCAGCGCTTCCACCGCATTGACGAACTCGGAAAACTCGAGCGCATTGAGCGCGCCGCCGCGGTTGGCGAGCTGCACCGCTACCTGCAGGTCTTCGTACTGATGGCCGGCGGTGACCGGCTCCCAGGCATTGGCTTCGCTGCGCAGGCCTTCGATATGCACCTGCTTGGTCCCCGCGCGGCGCAGGCGGCCGGTGAGCGGCAGGATGCGATCGCCCGAGCTCTTGCGCTCCAGGTGCAGCGGCACGATGCAGTCGATCAGCGGATCGATGACGGCCGGCGTGGGCTGGCCATCCAGTGCAACGGGCTCGGGCTGCGGTTCTTTGGCAGGCGCAGGCTCTTGCTTGGGCTTGACCTGTTCGGCGCGTTCTTCATGGTCCGCAGCGTCATGCGGCTCAGTGGGCCCGGCAGGCTGTCCCGACTCCTCGGCATGCCCGGGCTTGCCGGCAGCCGCATGGGGCGCATGGGGCGCATGAGTCGATGAGGGCGCCGCAGCAACGGCGACTTCGTCCGCCAGGGCGTCGTCGGCATCGGCCGAGCTGGCGGCCATGCGAGCCGCCACGGCGGCGGCGTCCAGCGGCGAGGCCGACAGCGTGGGCTCGCGGCGCTCGACCTGATGCTCGGGCGACGGCTCGTGCAGCTTGGCGCTGACTTCCGGCTTGATCACCGGGCTGACCACCGGCTCGCGCATCGGCGGCAGGTCGTCTTCGGGCTGCAGCGCGCGCGGGCGGCGCGCCTTGCGGATCTGCCACTGGTTATAGGCTACGACCAGCAGCAGCAGGACAATACCGGCAACGATCAGGGCTGTCTGGAGCGTCATGCTGCCTCCGCCATCGAGATCGCTGCGTCCATATCCACGGCGACGATACGCGATACCCCTTGCTCCTGCATCGTCACGCCAATCAACTGGTGTGCCATTTCCATTGCGATTTTATTGTGGGAAATGAAGACGAACTGGGTCTTGTCCGACATGCGCGCCACCATATTGGCGTAGCGCTCCGTATTGGCATCGTCCAGCGGCGCGTCCACCTCGTCGAGCAAGCAGAACGGCGCCGGATTGAGCTGGAACATGGCGAACACCAGCGCGATGGCCGTCAGGGCCTTCTCGCCGCCCGACAGCAAGTGAATGGTCGAGTTCTTCTTGCCCGGCGGCTGCGCCATCACCTGCACTCCCGCGTCGAGGATTTCGTCACCGGTCATGATCAGCTTGGCTTGCCCGCCACCGAACAGCAACGGGAACAGCTCGCCGAAGTGGTGGTTGACCTGGTCGAAGGTCCCCTGCAGCATCGCGCGGGTTTCCTGGTCGATCTTGTGGATCGCGTCTTCCAGCGTGGTGATGGCGTCGACCAGGTCGGCCGACTGCGCATCGAGGAAGGTCTTGCGCTCGCGCGCCGCCGCCAGTTCGTCCAGCGCGGCCATGTTCACCGGCCCGAGCGCATTGATGGCGTTGTTCAGGCGCGTGACCTCGCCCTGCAGGTAGGAGGGCTTGAGATCGGGCGTGAGCTTCTCGGCCAGCGCGGCCTCGTCCACCTCTGCGGTGGTCAGCTGCTCGCTGAACTGCTCCTGGTTCAGGCGCGCGGCCTGTTCCTTCAACTGGTACTCGGTGATGCGGTCGCGCAGCGGCTGCAGGCTGCGCTCGGCGGCCAGGCGCTGGTCGTCGTACTGGCGCAGTTGCGCCGACAGCGCGTCCAGCTCGGTGCGGGCGAGCTGGAGCTTTTCTTCCTTCACGGCGCGCCGCTCCAGCGCGTCCTGCAGCCCGGTGTGGGCGGTCTGCTCGTTGATGGTTTCCAGCTCGACGCGGGCGTCTTCCAGCGACTGCGCAAGACGCTCCGACTGGTCGCCGGCGGTCTGGATATTGCGGCGCAGCTCGTCGATGCGGTTAGCCAGGTTGCGCTCGGCAAACAGGGCTTCCTGCGCCGCGCGCTCGAAATCGCGCAGCTGGTGCCGTGCCGATGACAGCTTGCTGTCCAGCGCTTCGAAGGCCATCTGGTGGTCTTCGTGGGTAGACTGCATCTCCGCCAGGGCGGCGTCATGCTGCTCGAAGCTGGCTTCGGATTCCGCGCGGATGGCGCGCTGCTCTTCGATCTGCGCGGCGATTTCCGCCAGTTCCTCGCGGATCTGGCCGCTGCGCGCAGCGTAGCGCTCCATGGCCTGCGACAGCTTGAGCACGTCCATCTGCAGCGCGTGCACGCGGCGGGTGGCTTGCTCGCTGCGCCCGCGCGCCTCGGTGAGCGCCGCGCTGGCCTGCGTGTAGGCTGCTTCGGCGCGGACCGCCTGGCTCTTGGCTTCGTCGGACAGCAGCAGCTGGGCGCGCGCCTGCTTCTGCAGGTTTTCGATTTCCTGCTCGCGGGCCAGCATGCCGGCCTGCTCGGAATCGGCCGCATAGAGGTGGACCGAGTTGCGGCCCACCAGGTGGCCCTCGGCCACCACGAACGACGCACCTTCCGGCAGCGTGGCGCGCTGGGCCAGCGCCGACGCCATGTCGGCAGCGGTGTAGATGTCGGCCAGCCAGTCCTGCATCACGGCCCGGATGCCGGGCTCGGTGATCTGCACCAGCGCCATCAGCGGGCGCAGGCCGGCAGGGGCTTCCTGCGGGCGCGCGGCCGGCGGCGGCGAATAGAAGGCCAGCTTGGCAGGCGGCGCGTCGGACAGGAAGGACTTGATCCAGTCCAGGTTGGAGACTTCGAGCGCGCCGAGCTTTTCACGCAGCACGGATTCCAGCGCGCTTTCCCAGCCCGGCTCGATATGGAGCTTCTTCCACAGGCGCGGCAGCTCGGCCAGGCCGTGCTTGGCCAGCCACGGCTGCACCTTGCCTTCGGTCTGCACGTTTTCCTGCAATTGCCTGAGCGCGGCCAGGCGCGCTTCCAGTGCCCCGATCGCGGCGGCCTCGCGCTGCACGCGCTCCTGCGCGCTGCGGCGCTCGCTGTCCAGGCGCGGCACGCTATCGGCGGAGTCAGCCAGGATGGCCTGCGCCTCTTCCAGCACGGCTTCCTGCTCGGCCAGCTCGGCGCGCTGCTCTTCCAGGCGGATCTCATCGGGACGGTCCAGCCCCTTTTCTTCGCCGGACAAGCGCTCACGGCGCTGCTCGAGCTGCTGCAGCATCTGGTCGGCGCTGCGCTGCTGCGCGGCCTCCAGCTTGAGTGCCTGCTCGGCCTGCATGATGCTGGCGCGCTGCTCGTTGGACAGCACCTGGGCATCGCGCCATTGGGCTTCCAGCGTGGGCAGCTCGTCAGTCTTGTGTGCGACGGCCTCCTGGGCCTCGATGGTGCGGCCTTCGGCCACCGCCAGTTCTTCCTCGGCCTGCGCCAAGGCATCGGTAGCCTGCTCGGCCTTGCCCTGCCACTGCTCGCGCTGCGCCGTCAGTGCGGCGATCTGGGCCTGCACGCGGTTGCGCGACTCCACCACATAGCGGATCTCGGCTTCGAGCTTGCTGACTTCGGCATTGGCCTCGTACAAGCCGCCCTGCGCGGTGTGCATATTGTCCGAGGCCGCGTAATGCGCGGCGCGCATGGTCTCGAGCTCGGCCTCGACGTGGCGCAATTGCGCGGTTTGCGCTTCCAGGTCGATCTGGGCCTGCTCGATGGCGCGCGTGTGCCGCTCCTGCTCGGCCTGGGCCTCGCGCTTGCGCAGCAGCCACAACAGGTGCTGCTTTTCCTCGCCGTCGGACTGCAAGGTCTTGAAGCGCTGGGCCACTTCGGCCTGCCCTTCGAGCTTGTCCAGGTTGGTGCCAAGCTCGCGCAGGATGTCTTCGACGCGGGTCAGGTTCTCGCGCGTGTCCGACAGGCGGTTTTCGGTTTCGCGGCGGCGTTCCTTGTACTTGGACACGCCTGCGGCTTCTTCCAGGAAGATCCGCATGTCGTCGGGCTTGGCCTCGATGATGCGCGAGATCATGCCCTGCCCGATGATGGCGTAGGCGCGCGGCCCCAGGCCGGTGCCCAGGAAGATGTCCTGGATGTCGCGGCGGCGCACGGCCTGGTTGTTGATGTAGTAGGAGGACGTGCCGTCGCGGGTCAGCACCCGCTTGACGGCGATCTCGGCATATTGGCTCCATTGCCCGCCAGCGCGCCCCTCGGGGTTGTCGAACACCAGTTCGACGCTAGCGCGCCCCGCCTGCTTGCGCGCGGTGGAGCCATTGAAGATCACGTCCTGCATGGACTCGCCGCGCAGCTCGGAGGCACGCGACTCGCCCAGCACCCAGCGCACCGCATCGATGATGTTCGATTTGCCGCAGCCGTTGGGACCGACGATGCCGACCAGTTGGCCGGGCACTTGAAAATTGGTGGGATCGACGAAGGACTTGAAGCCCGCCAGCTTGATCGAGGACAGTCGCACGGTTGGTCGTGGGGTATCTAGCGTAATGCAGCGTTCAGGAGAGCCGGGCCCCAACGAGAAGCGGGGCCGACGCGTGCCGGTTGCGCCCCATGCCTTCTCTCTTGTGCCCGATAGATGGCGCTAATCATACCATCGCGCCTCCGGCGTCCGGGCGCTTTCCGGGCTAAGCGCAAGGCATTTCCCTGGGGGATTTGGGCCGCTTCCGATACACCTTGTGCGGTTCGCGCCCCACACTCCGGTAATGCTGCCATGTGGCGAAGACCACCACCCTGCGCTGATTGACGTCGTTTGCTCGGCACCGGCGGGAAACTTCCGAGGGTTAGTGCTAGTCTCTTCATTGTCAGCGTGATCCTTGAGGCCCATTGCGCCCGCCGTCCTTTTACCGGCGCAATGGCTGCCTCCGGCCAACGCGGAGCCCGGCTTCGCGACCCTTCTGGGAGTGTTCAGCATGACCGCCTTCACCCCGGCGATATCAGACGGCAGCGCATCCGGCCAAGATGCCGGCTTTGTGACCAAAGCGCCACCCTGGTCCCTGAGCGACATCGATTTCCAGGCCATCGACACCGCCCGGGTGCGACCCGATCGCGAGTTGTTCTACCTGCTGGTGTCGGCGTCCTTTGTCGAAAGCGGCTCGGACACGTATGCCGGCAACCTGGCCCACTACTACGCCGCCAACCCCGAGGCTTCCTGCTGGCTGTCTGAACACTGGGAGGCGGAGGAACTGCAGCACGGCCTGGCCCTGCGGCGCTATGTGGAACATGTCTGGCCCGAGTTCGACTGGGAGCGCGGCTACGCGCGGTTCTTCGAGGAATACCGCCATACCTGCTCGATCGACAAATTCGAGCCCACGGAAGCCCTTGAGATGGCCGCGCGCTGCGTGGTCGAGACCGGCACCGCGGCCCTCTACCGCTCCCTGGAGCAAGCCAGCGACGAGCCGGTGCTGCGCAACCTGACGCGGCGCATCGCCGATGACGAGGTGCGCCACTACAAGCATTTCTACCGCTACTTCAACACCTTCAACGGCGTGGAACGGCTCGGCCGCCTGCGCGTGCTGGGCGCTTTGGTGCGCCGCCTGCTGGAAATCAAGAATGAAGACGCGGAGATCGCGCTGCGCAATGTGCTGCGCATCGAGCGCGGCACCGAGGATATCCCGCAAAAGGACGTGCGCAAGCTCAACTCCCGGGTCAGCGCCGTGATCCGGCGCAACCTGCCGATCGAGATGACGGTCAAGATGCTGCTGCGCCCGCTGCGCCTGCATGCCGGCGTGGAGCGCGCCATCCGCAAGCCGCTGGTGGCGGTGGTCTCGCGGGCGATGCTTTATTGAGGCCGAGTAAGGCCGAGTAAGGCCGAGCGCCAGCTATTGCGGCTGCAGCGCCTGGTCCGCACCGGCGGCGGCGTCGGCACGACGTACCCTGGTGCGGTGCACCAGCCCCGATAAGGCGCCAGCCGCCACGATGCAAAGGCCGCCGGCGGCCTCTTTCCAGCTCAGCGTCTCGGTCGCCAGCCACCACGACGACACCGCCGCAATCACGATCTCGAACAGCATCAGCAGCGATACCCGGTTGGCCGGCAGCCGCTGCAGCCCGTACTGGACCACCGAATTGCTCAGCACCAACGTGGCGGCGAGACCCAGCATCAACGCCAGGCCGCCCCAGCCGGTCAGCTGCGCAAGCGCCACGCCGCCCGGCTCCAGCAACAGCGCGCACGGCAGGCCGACAGCCGTGCAGCCCAGGTAGACCATCACGGTGCGCAGGCGCGCATCCATCTCCGGATAAAGTTGCCCGGCCCGGCGCGACAGCACATTGTTGACGGCAAACCCCATGCCGCCGATCAGGCCGGACCATTCCGCCGCGCGCGTGGGCAACGGCAGGCCCACTTCCGGCGTCCACAGCATCAGCCCCGCGCCAAACAGCGCAAGCACCACCAGCAGCAAGCCGGGCGCCGACAGCTTCTCGCCCAGGAAGACGCGGGCGAACAAGGCCGTCCAGACCGGCGTCAGGTAGAACAGCAGCAACACTCGCATCACGTGGCCGTTGACGCTGCCCCACACAAAGCCGGCGTTGGTCACGCCGGCCGCCAGCCCGATCGCCACGAACAGCCACGACCAGCGCAGGCCGCCCAGGTGGCGGGCGAAGGCCACCAAGGCAATCAGCGCGGCCATGGCGCTCACCAGCGCGGCCGCCGTCATGCCGCCCAGGCCCCAGCCGGCCAGCACCCGGTAGGGAAACCAGGCGATGCCCCAGACTGAAGCACCCAGCAGGATGGACAAAGTGGATCTGAAGGCATGCGGGTCGGCCGCGGCCGACGCGGTGGAAGCTGGAGGCAGATTGCTCATGGGAAAACGGTTAAGGCTGCCGGTCGGGCAGCCAGTCAGTATTGGGTATCGGAAAATCACCGCGGGACACTCGGGGGCAATCGGAGACAATCGGGCACAGCCGGGGCGGCGCGCCACCAGGGCCTTGACGGCACGCGGGAATGCCCGGCAATCCTTTATAATGACCGGCTTTGAGCTTGGCCCATCCGGCCTGAACCTGATCGTGAATCCCCGCCTCGACCTGCTCCAGCCCTATCCGTTCGAGAAACTGCGCGTGCTGCTGGCTGACGTCAAACCGAATGGCGCGCTGCCCGCGATCAGCTTCGGCATCGGCGAACCCAAGCACCCCACGCCCGAGTTCATCAAGACGGCGCTGTCGAATGCACTGCAGGGACTGGCGAATTATCCCACAACGGCCGGATCCGATGCACTACGACAGTGCATGGCCGCGTGGCTCCAGCGCCGCTACAACCTGCCAGCTGTCAACGCCGCCACCCAGGTGCTGCCGGTGACCGGCTCGCGCGAGGCGCTGTTCGCCTTCGCCCAGACCGTGGTCGACGCCAGCCAGCCTGGCGCGCTGGTGCTGTGCCCCAACCCGTTCTACCAGATCTACGAAGGCGCGGCCCTGCTGGCCGGCGCCACCCCGGTGTTCGCTAACAGCGACCCGACGCGCAACTTTGCGCCCGCCTTCGATCGCATCCCCGCCGAGACCTGGGCCAAGGTGCAACTGGTCTTCGTGTGCTCTCCGGGCAACCCGACCGGCGCCGTGCTGTCGCTGGAAGACTGGCGCGAACTGTTCGCGCTGTCCGACCGCCATGGCTTCGTGATCGCCTCGGACGAGTGCTACTCGGAGATCTACTTCAAGGAAGGCGAGCCGCCGCTGGGCGCGCTGGAAGCGGCGCACAAGCTGGGCCGCGCCGAGGGCGCCCATCCCTTCGAGCGCCTGGTGATGTTCTCCAGCCTGTCCAAGCGCTCCAATGTGCCGGGCCTGCGCTCGGGCTTCGTGGCGGGAGACGCCGCCCTGCTGAAGAAATTCCTGCTATACCGTACCTATCACGGCGGCGCCATGAACCCGGCGGTGCAGACCGCCAGCGTGGCGGCCTGGAACGACGAGGCCCATGTGCGCGACAATCGCGCCGCCTACGTGCGCAAGTTTGCCGAGGTCACGCCGATGCTGGCCGAGGTGCTGGGCGTGGCGCTGCCTGATGCCGGCTTCTACCTGTGGGCGGATGTCTCGCGCACCGGCCTGTCGGACACCGAGTTTGCCGCGCGGCTGCTGGCCGAGCAGAACGTCACCGTGCTGCCGGGCAGCTACCTGGCGCGCGAGGCCGACGGCATCAACCCGGGCGCCAACCGCGTGCGCATGGCGCTGGTGGCCACGCCCGAGGAATGCCTGGAAGGCGCGCGCCGCATCGTCGCCTTCTGCAAATCGCTGGGCTGAAACCGGAGGACGCGGGCGACGCGCACCGCACACACCGTATTTTGTTGTAGACAACGATCAACCACTGAAAACACGCATATGACGCAAGCACTGCAAGCCCTGATCGACCAGGCATGGGAAGACCGCGCAAGCCTCTCGCCCAAGTCCGCCCCCAACGACATCCGCGAAGCCGTGGCCAACGTGATCGGCCAGCTCGACACCGGCGCCCTGCGCGTGGCCCAGAAGCAAGGCAAGGAATGGATCGTCAACCAGTGGATCAAGAAGGCCGTGCTGCTGTCGTTCCGCCTGGAAGACAATGCGCCGATGTCCGCTGGCGGCTTCGCCCAGTTCTACGACAAGGTGCCGACCAAGTTCGCCAACTGGACCGCTGACGACTTCGCCAAGGGCGGCTTCCGCGTGGTGCCCCCGGCGGTAGCCCGCCGCGGCTCGTTCATCGCCAAGAACGCCGTGTTGATGCCCTCGTACGTCAACATCGGCGCCTACGTCGATGAAGGCACCATGGTCGACACCTGGGCCACCGTCGGCTCGTGCGCCCAGATCGGCAAGAACGTCCACCTGTCCGGCGGCGTCGGCATTGGCGGCGTGCTCGAGCCGCTGCAGGCCAACCCGGTCATCATCGAAGACAACTGCTTCATCGGCGCGCGCTCGGAAGTGGTCGAAGGCGTGATCGTGGAAGAAAACTCGGTGATCTCGATGGGCGTGTACCTCGGCCAGTCGACCAAGATCTATGACCGCGAAACCGGCGAGATCCACTACGGCCGCGTGCCGGCTGGCTCGGTGGTGGTGGCGGGCAACCTGCCCTCCAAGGATGGCAAGTACAGCCTGTACTGCGCCGTGATCGTCAAGAAGGTGGACGCGCAAACCCGCGCCAAGACCAGCCTGAACGACCTGCTGCGCGGCGACTGATCTCGCCCGCCGCATCGAGGGGAGCGCCCCTGGCCCGGAACCGCGCGCGTGCGCGGCCGGTCTGAACCGGAATGCCGGATCAGAACGCTAACGCTCCCCTTTCCCCGCTCTCCAACGGTTCCCGCTCAATGGATACCGCCGCCGGCCGCCGCTGGCCCGCCCTTCGCAAGCGACTCATGGCCCTGGACCCGACCACTGTCACCACCGTTCTCTCGCTGCTGCCCACGATCCTCGAACAGGCCAACAAGACCATCGAGAAGATCAAGAAGGGCAAGCGCCGCGATGGCAGCACGGACATGCCAGGCCCGGACACGCGCGACCCTGCCGCACGCATCGCGGATCTCGAAAACGCCGCCATGCAGCAGGCCGAGGCCGTCAAGCTGCTGGCCGAGCAACATGCCATCACCATCGAGGCCCTGCGCCGCGAGGCCGCACGGCTGGATCGCCGGTTGCGCCTGATGACAGGCGTGGCCATGGCCGGTTTCGCGCTTGGCCTCGCCGGCCTGGTGGTCGCCCTCAACCTTTTGCTGCGCTAGCCAGACCGGCCGGCCCTCTCGTTTCTCCGCTCATCGCCATGACTGTCCTGCTCTACGGCATTCCCAACTGCGATACCGTCAAGAAAGCCCGTACCTGGCTCGAATCCAACGGTGTGGACTACACCTTCCACGATTTCAAGAAGCAAGGCGTGGACGAAGCCATGCTGCGCGGCTGGCTCGCGCATGTGCCGCTCACTACCCTGCTCAACCGCAAGGGCACCACCTGGCGCGCGCTGTCCGATGCGGACAAGGCGCTTGCGGAACAGGATGCCGGCGCGATTCTCCTGATGCAGCAAAGCCCTTCGCTGATCAAGCGGCCAGTGCTGGCCCACAAGGGCAGCGTCAGCGTGGGGTTTTCGCCGGATAATTACGCCAGCTTGTTTTAGAGCCCTGAAGCGCCGGCCGAAGCCGGCAGGATGCGCCAGCGCCGCTTGCGGTGCCCGACGGTTGTTACTCCCTCTCCCCCGGCCCCTCTCCCGCTCTCGCGGGAGAGGGGAGTAAACCAGCGGACGTCCCGAGCGACGCAGGCGTCCCGGCGAACGGCAGAAAACCGGGCAGCTCTTCGACAGGCCAAAGCCCGCATGCAACTGCCCCATAGCTAAGTCCCTTGGACCTATTGATTCCTCTCATGACCGCCACCCTCGCCCTCACCGAAGACCTGATCCGCCGCCGCTCCGTCACGCCCGCCGATGAAGGCTGCCAGGCCGTGCTGGAAACCCGCCTGAAGGCGCTCGGCTTCGCCTGCGAAGCCATCGTCAGCGGCCCGGACGATTTCCGCGTGACCAACCTGTGGGCCGTCAAGCGCGGCACGCGTGGCCAGGAGGGCAAGCTGCTGGCCTTTGCCGGCCATACCGACGTGGTGCCCACCGGCCCGCTGGAGCAATGGGGCTCCGACCCCTTCCTGCCCAGCCACCGCGACGGCAAGCTGTATGGCCGTGGCGCCGCCGACATGAAGACCTCGATCGCCGGCTTCGTGGTGGCGGTGGAAGAATTCGTCAAGGCTCACCCGGACCACGCCGGCTCGATCGCCTTCCTGATCACCAGCGACGAAGAAGGTCCCGCGCATGACGGCACCGTCAAGGTGGTCGAAGCGCTCAAGGCACGCGGCGAACGGCTCGACTACTGCGTCGTGGGCGAGCCCACCTCGGTCGACACGCTGGGCGACATGGTCAAGAACGGCCGCCGCGGCTCGCTCTCCGGCAAGCTCACCGTGAAGGGCGTGCAGGGCCATATCGCCTACCCGCACCTGGCCAAGAACCCCATCCACCTGGCAGCGCCCGCGCTGACCGACCTGGTGAACGAACGCTGGGACGAAGGCAACGAGTATTTCCCCGCCACCAGCTGGCAGATGTCGAATATCCACGGCGGCACCGGCGCCACCAACGTGATCCCGGGCCATGTCACCATCGATTTCAATTTCCGCTTCTCCACCGCCAGCACGCCCGACGGCCTGAAGGCGCGCGTGCATGCCATCCTGGACCGCCACCAGCTCGACTACGACCTGGACTGGACCCTGGGCGGCGAGCCCTTCCTGACCGCGCGCGGCGACCTGTCCGAAGCGCTGGCCGGCGCCATCGCAGCGCAGACGGGCGTCAAGACCGAGCTGTCCACCACCGGCGGCACCTCCGATGGCCGCTTCATCGCCAAGATCTGCCCGCAAGTGATCGAGTTCGGGCCGCCCAACGCGAGCATCCACAAGATCGACGAGCACGTGGAAGTGCGCTTTATCGAACCCCTCAAAAACATCTACCGCGGCGTGCTGGAACGCCTGATCGCCTGATCGCCGCGGACAAAAGAAAGACCACATGGCCACCTCCTCCCCCCTGCGCACCGTGCGCGACCTGCTGCGCTTCGCGGTCTCGCGCTTCACCCAAGCCAAGCTGTCTTTTGGCCACGGCAGCGCCAATGCCTACGACGAAGCCGCGTACCTGACGCTGCATACGCTGCACCTGCCGCTGGACACGCTCGACCCGTTCCTCGACGCCCGCCTGCTGCCCGAAGAAGTGGATGCCGTGTTGCAGGTCATCGAGCGCCGCGTCACCGAGCGCGTGCCGGCGGCCTACATCACCAACGAGGCCTTCATGCACGGCCTGCGCTTCTACGTGGACTCGCGCGTGATCGTGCCGCGCAGCTTCGTTGGCGAACTGCTGCATGAAGGGCTGGAACCCTGGGTAGGCGACAGCGCCGAGATCGGCCCGGTGCTGGAGTTGTGCACCGGCTCCGGCTGCTTGCCGATCATCGCCGCGCACGTCTGGCCGAAGGCCCGTATCGACGCAGTCGATATTTCGCCGGACGCACTGGCCGTGGCTCGCCGTAATGTGGCGGACTACAAGATGGAAGACCGCATCAGCCTGTACGAGGGCGATCTGTACGCACCGCTGCCCGCCGGCGCCAAATACGATGTGATCCTCACCAACCCGCCTTACGTCAACGAAACCTCCATGCAAGCGCTGCCGGCCGAATACCAGGCCGAGCCGCGCATCGCACTGGCCGGTGGCGATGACGGCATGGACGTGGTCCGCCGCATCATTGCCGGCGCCAAGGCACACCTGAATCCGGGTGGCGCGCTGGTGGTGGAGATCGGCAACGAGCACGCCAATGTGCAAGCCGCGTTCCCCGATCTGGAGATCGTCTGGTTGCCGGTCAGCGCCGGCGAGGAGCAGGTGTTCCTGCTGACGTACGAGGCACTCCCGGGCTGAAGCCATCAGCCTGGCTTGCGAGCGTGACAAGGGCCGGAATCTCCGGCCCTTGTGCTTTTCGTCCAGGATGATTGACGCCGGCCGCGGCTTGCTCTACCAGAGCGCCAGCGCCTTCACCGTCGCCTCGCGCACCTGCTCCACCACGCTCTCGCGCCAGTCGTCGGCATCGCCGTAGAACGCATGCCACATCGCCTGCCGGATCAGGTTGCGTTGCCCTTCGTCCGCCTCGGGATGCAGATGCAGCCAGTGGTCGCCGCGCAGCGCATCCAGCACCTCCGTGACCGGCACCGTGCCGAACTCGAGCGCGATGCCGCTGTAGTCCAGCGCCGGCAAGGTTTCCGGCGCCGCCACCCACGCCATGCCATTGAGATTGGCCGAGGCAGACGAGCCGTCGTAGATCGACGTGACATTGCGGCCCCAGATGGCACGCACCCTATTGATATGCTCCGCATGGTCCGGCCCCATGTAGATCGGCTCCCCGTAGCCCCACGGCCCCAGGCCGGTGTGTACGTCAATCCAGCGCAGGGCCTCGCGCCCGGCGCCGAAGCGCGCCAGGATGCGGCGCAGCGTGTAGTTGCTCCATGTCGCCTTGTTGCCACCGAAGAACAGCCCTTGCGGTGCCTGGTACTGGCCGGCGCTCACCGCCGCCTGGTACCAGGGCAAGCCCTTCTCGGCCACCGCCTTCATCAGCGCGGCCTGGTCGGCCTCGGAGGGCGGCCAGTGCTCGGGCAGCAGCATGGGCGCCACCTCGGCATACGGCGCGTTGTCGGGCAGCGGCTGGGTGAAATCCATGAAATTGCGGTTGAGGTCAACGTTGTCCTCGTTGACACGCCGCATATGCGAGAAGCCATAGGGATTGACCGCGTGCACCAGCAGCAGCGCCACGCCGGCGCCGGCGCACGCCTGCAGCAGATCCGTGTCGCCCAGCATGGCAACCTGCGCCCCGGAGCCGCAGAACCCTTCCACGCCGTGCATGCCGGAGGTCACCATGAGCACGCGCCTGGCCTCTGCATCGCCCACCCAGGCGACATCCATGGCGAGTTCCTCGTCGGCGCAGCCGCGCTTGGTGGGATGGGGGAAATCGGTCAGGGTGCCGCCGGCAGCCTGGGCCGCGTCACGGAATTTCTGCCGGGCTTCGGCATAACTGCGGGAAAAGCTGGTGTGCAAGGACATGACAGCAGATTTCGCGCTCGGCGAGGAGTGGGGGTGCCGCTATTAAACGCCAACTTGCCGGGTATTGCCATCCGAAGCCGCCCGAAGCCGGGTAGCTAGCTTTTGCCGGCCTTCCCGCCCTTGGCATCCACCGGCGCCACCTCACGCAGCAACAGGGAGCGGAACGCATGCGGATGCATCTGGATGCCTGCCGCGGCGATCTGGGCGGCGGACAACACCAGGTGGCGCGCCAGCCAATCATGGATGCTGCGCAGGAAGCGGCGCTGCTCGACGCGGTTGGACTCCTGGATCGCGCGCTCCAGCTTGACGTGCGCGGTATAGACATCGAGCAGGTTGATGGTCTTGAGCTTGGGCGGGGTGGTTGCGCTGCGCTCGATGGCGAGGATGCGCTTGACCTGGGCATCCGGCAGCTCGCCGGTTTCCAGGTAGGACTGATACACCTCTTCGAGGGCAGGAAAACGCACGGTGGGCTGGACGCGCGGCACGCCGGCCACCTTCTCCATGCGCAGCACCAGGTAGCGGATGGCCGACGCGCGCCGCAGCGCGGCGTCGCTGGCCTTGCTTTGGCGGCCGCCGCCCGCCGCGCCGCGGGCACGCGGCG
>NZ_BAAILO010000435.1:21027-66059 GCF_054589115.1 Cupriavidus sp. 8B
G
Source organism: Cupriavidus sp. 8B (assembly GCF_054589115.1). Classification (NCBI taxonomy): domain Bacteria; kingdom Pseudomonadati; phylum Pseudomonadota; class Betaproteobacteria; order Burkholderiales; family Burkholderiaceae; genus Cupriavidus; species Cupriavidus sp. 8B. Next base: position 21,029 of record NZ_BAAILO010000435.1, read on the forward strand.
TAGTCCGGCACCAGGTACAACAGGTCCGGCTCGGCGAGCACGGCCCGCGCGCAGGCCTCGCCGAAGGCGTGCTCGTGGCCTTGCCCGTCACGCAGGATAAAGGCCTGGCCGTTGCCGAAGCCGTGGTGCCGTCCACGGCCGACCTGCTGCCGGCAGCGCGTGCCGGGTTCGACAAAATCCTTGCGTACGGGAGTCCAGCTCCCGTCGTTGACTGCGATCATGAATCTGCTTGTGCCTGCCGTGATGAGTGCTGCAAAGTGGCTTGCGGCGCCGTCGGCGCCTGCCACCCGCTATTGTCCACCATGCGGCCAGCAACCGCACAACCGGGCACAACCAGCCACGACAGGCCAGGCCAGGCCTGGCCGCAGCCTACTTCAGCATGAACGACATCGCCGACAAGCAGTTCAGCATGCGCACGGTCGCCTGCACCGAGGCGGCATCGAACGCCAGCGTCACGCCATCCACGCGCTCCAGCGCGGGCCACTGGCAGAACAGGTCGGCATAGGCCGGGCCCTGGGTCTGCAGTTGGCAGCGGATCGGGCCGCTGATGTTCAGGGCTTGCCCACCCTGCTCGCGCACGGCCTGCTCGGCCGCCGCGGCAATTGCCTCGCGCGCCGCGGCGGGCGACAGCGTGGTGCCGCTGCCCTGACCGCCCGCTTCCTTGGTCTGGACGTAGCGCGCCCAGGGCATCAACGGGCGGGTTTCACCCACGAAGACATCGTCGCCGCTGGCCATCAGCACCGGCACGCCGAATTCCCCCGCCAGCGCGCCGTAGATCCCGGCCTCGCCCAGTTCCTGGCCGTTGAGCCAGATGCGGGCGAACGCGCCGCTGTTGATGGTGTGGGCCAGGATGCCGCGGCTCTGCGCGCGGCCGTGGTAGCCGACCATGAAAACGCCGTCGCAGCCGGGCACCCCGGCCATCATGCCGAGGTAGCGCGGCTTGCCGAGCACCAGGCGCGCGCGCGGATCGAGCAGGTCGGGCAACAGGTTGCGGAAGCCGCCGTGCGAGTCGTTGACCAGCACGTCGGTGGCGCCGCCGGCGAAGGCGCCTTGCACAGCGGCATTGGCCTCGGCCGTCATCCAGGCGCGGGCGCGTTCGTACTCGCCGTTGCCTGCGCGGGTCTGCTCGGCGTGGAAGACGCCGGCCACGCCTTCGATGTCGGTAGAAATCAGGATCTTCATGCGGTGGGGAATCGGTTCGTCTGGTGCAATGCATGACGCGCGAGCCACTGCGGCAGCTCGGGCATCAGCTCGCGCAGTGCAACGCGCTGGTGGCCATCGCGGCCTTGCACGGTCTCGGCCTGCCACAGCGCATGCAGGATGGCCTGCTCGACGCTGTCGGCGGCGGCGTGGAAGAGCGCGTCGAGGCGCGTTTCGTGCAGCATCGCCAGCGCCGGCATGGGCGCGTCGGCCAGCTGCGGCAAGGTGTAAGCGGTAGAGAAAGCGAGCGCGATATCGCCCGAGCCGTGGCCGAACACCGAGCCGGTGCGCGCCAGGCCCGCGCCCGCGCGCAGCGACAGCCGGCGCAGCTGGCGCGCGTCGAGCGGCGCGTCGGTGGCAACGATCATGATGATCGAGCCCTTCTCCGGGCCGGACTCCAACTGCGGCGCCTGCGCGTGCGCCTGCAGCCGCTCGGCCAGCAAGCCGCCAACGCGCGTGCCGGCCGCGGTGAAGGTGGGCAAGGTGCCAAAGTTGGACTGCACCAGCACGCCCACATGGTATTCGCCCACCTGGCGCGAGGCGGAGCCGATGCCGCCTTTCAGCCCGAACGATGACATCCCGCGCCCCGCCCCGACCGCGCCCTGCGCGAACGCCGTGCCGGCCGCGGCGCAGGCATCCGCGTAATGCGCTTGCTGCACGGCCATCGCCTGGATGTCGTTCAGGTAGCCGTCATTGCACTCGAACACCAATGGATTGACGGTGGGCCAGGCGCGGCCGATCTCCGGGTTGGCCGCAATGGCCTGCCGGATCTGCGCCTGCGCCAGCGCCCCCACGGCAAAGGTGTTGCTCAGCGCGATGGGCGTCTCCAGCACGCCGAGCTCTTCCACCTGCACCAGGCCCACGCTCTTGCCAAAGCCGTTGAGCACCGTGGCAGCGGCTGGCACCTTGTCGGTAAACAGGTTGCCGGCGTGCGGCAGCACCACCGTCACGCCGGTCTGGCAGGCGCCCTCGGCCAGCGTGCAGTGGCCCACCGCAACGCCGGGCACGTCGGTGATGCTGTTGCGCGCGCCGGCCGCCAGCGCGCCGATATGCGGCATGGCTTCAGACATGTGATGCGACATGTGATGCCGCCCCTTAGCGCCGGTCGATCTTCGGATCGAGCGCGTCGCGCAGGCCGTCGCCCAGCAGGTTGAAGGCCAGCACGGTGAGGAAGATCGCCAGGCTGGGGAAGATCGCCACATGCGGCGCGGTCACCATGTCCGCGCGCGCCTCGTTGAGCATCGCGCCCCACTCCGGGGTGGGCGGCTGCGCGCCCAGGCCCAGGAAGGACAAGCTGGCGGCGGTGATGATCGAGGTGCCGATGCGCATCGAGAAGTACACCACGATGGACGAGATGGTGCCTGGCAGGATGTGGCGCATCAGGATGGTGAAGTCGGACGCGCCGATGCTGCGCGCGGCTTCCACATAGGTCAGGCGCTTGAGCATCAGCGTATTGCCGCGCACCAGGCGGGCAAAGGCCGGGATGCTGAACACCGCCACCGCGAAGATCACGTTGGTCATGCCGTTGCCGAGGATGGCCACGATGCCGATCGCCAGCAGGATGCCAGGGAAGGCAAACAGCACGTCGGAGATGCGCATCACGATGCGGTCCCACCAGCCTTCGTAGTAGCCGGCCAGCAGTCCGAGCACGGTGCCGACGATGGCGCCGATGATCACCGAGAAGAAGCCTGCCGCCAGCGAGATGCGGGCACCGGCCAGGATGCGGCTGAAGATATCGCGCCCGAGCGAATCGACGCCGAACCAGTGCGCGGCGGAGGGGCCGGCATTGAGCGCGTCGTAGTCGAAGAAGTTCTCCGGATCGTAAGGCACCAGGTGCGGGGCGAGGACCGCCACCGCCACCAGCAGCAGCACGAACACGCCGGCGCCCAGCGCCAGGTGCTGCTTGCGGAATTTGCGCCAGAACTCGGTCCAGGGCGTGCGCACGGCTTCTTGCGCGGCGGCCGCGGCGGCAACGGCGGGCTCGCCATTGGCGGGCGTGGATAGCTGGGTCATGCCGGCCTCACTTACTTGTAACGAATGGCGGGGTTGATGACGGTGTACAGCACGTCGACCACCAGGTTGATCAGGATGAACTCGAGCGAGAACAGCAGCACCTCGGCCTGGATGACCGGATAGTCGCGCATCTCGACCGCGTCTACCAGCAGGCGTCCGAGGCCAGGCCAGTTGAATACCTTTTCCACCACGATCGAGCCGCCCAGCAAGAAGCCGAACTGCAGGCCCATCATGGTCACCACCGGAATCATGGCGTTGCGCAGGCAGTGCTTGGCCACCACCAGGAACTCGCCCACGCCTTTGGCGCGCGCGGTCCGCACGAAATCTTCATTCAGCACCTCGACGAAGGAGGCGCGGGTAAAACGCGCCATCACGGCGGCCACCGCGGCGCCCAGCGTGATCGACGGCAGGATGTAGTGCTTCCAGGTATCGGCGCCGATCGACGGCAGCCAGCCCAACTGCACCGAGAACACTTCCATCAGCAGCATGCCGAGCGCAAAGGCGGGAAACGAAATGCCGGACACCGCCAGCGTCATGCCGAAGCGATCGGGCCAGCGATTGCGCCACACGGCCGAGCTGATCCCGATCACCATGCCGAAAATGACCGCCCACACCATCGAGGCCAGCGTCAGGTACAGGGTCGGCATGAAGCGGTCGCCGATTTCCTCGCTGACCGCACGCTTGGTGCGCAGCGAATTGCCAAACTCCCAGCGCAAGGCGTTCGAGAAGAAATGCACGAACTGCTCGGGCAGCGGCTTGTCCAGGCCGAGATCGCGGCGCACCAGCTCCACCGTGGTCTGGTCGGCCTCGGGGCCGGCCGCGAGCCGGGCGGGGTCGCCCGGCAACAGGTGGACGAACAGGAACACCAGCACTGCCACGATCAGCAATGTGGGGATCACGCCCAGGAATCGTTTGAGAAAGTAATTCAGCATGAAGCACCGGATGATTAAAGACCGCGGGCCGCCCGCCCTGCCCCCGCGACTGCGGGCAGACGGCCGTGCACGGCTTACTGCGCTGTACCGCTAAGCGATGACTGACCGCGTGGCACCGCTCTGATGGGACGTGCCTCGCGTCAAGCCAATGCGCTTACTGCTTGATGTCGATGTCGTCGAAGCTGAACGAGCCGTCGGGCATCACGTAGGCGCCGGTCAGGCGCTTGGCGCGCGCGAACAGCACCTTCTCGGTCACCAGGAACGCCCAGGGTGCATCCTTCCAGATCTGCTCCTGCGCATCCTTGTACAGACGTGCCTTCTCGCCACGGTCGGTGGTGCGCAAGGCACCGGCGATGTCGGCATCGACCTGGTCGTTCTTGTAGTACGCCGTGTTCAGCAGCTTGGGCGGCATCGATTCGGAGGCCAGCAGCGGACGCAGCGCCCAGTCGGACTCGCCGGTGGACGACGACCAGCCCACGTAGTACATGCGCACGCCGGCGTCTTCCGGCTTCTGCACGCTCTCGACCTTCTCGACGCGCTGGCCGGCTTCGAGCGCTTGCACGGTCGCCTTGATGCCGACCTGCTGCAGCTGCTGCTGCACGAACTGGATCACCTTCTGCGCGGTAGTGTGGTTGTATGCGGACCACAGCGTGGTCTCGAAGCCGTTCGGGTAGCCGGCTTCCTTGAGCAGCGCGCGCGCCTTGGCCGGGTCATACGGCCACGGGCCCAGCTTCTCGGCATAGTCCACGCCCGCGGGCACCACGCCGTCCATCGGCGTGGCATAGGTGGCGAACGCCACCTTGGCCAGCGCCTCCTTGTTGATGGCGTAGTTGATGGCCTGGCGCACCTTGGGGTCGTTGAACGGCTTGACCATGGTGTTCATGCTCAGGTAGCGCTGGATGATCGACGGCGAGGCGATCAGGTCCACCTTGGCATTGCCCTTGAGCACGGCCGCCTGCTCGAACGGAATGCTGAAGGCGAAGTCCGCTTCGCCGGTCTGCATGATGGCGGCGCGGGTGTTGTTGTCCACCACCGGCTTCCAGGTGATGGTGTCGATCTTGGGATAGCCGGTCTTCCAGAAACCGGCAAACTTCTTGCCCTTCAGGTGATCGGGCTGCTTCCACTCCACGAACTCGAACGGGCCGGTGCCGACCGGATGGAAGGCGATGTCCTTGCCATACTTCTGCAGCGCGGCGGGCGAGATCATCACGGCGGACGGGTGGGCCAGCACGTTGATGAAGGGCGAGAACGGCTCCTTCAGGGTGACCTTGACGGTGTTGGGGTCGATCACGTCGGTCTTGGCCACTCGGTTGAACAGCGTGTAGCGCTTGAGCTTGTTGGCCGGGTTGGTCACGCGGTCGAAGTTGGCCTTGACGGCGGCGGCATCGAAGGTGGTGCCGTCGTGGAACTTCACGTTCTTCTTGAGCTTGATGGTGTACGTCAGGCCATCCTTGCTGGCTTCATAGCTCTCGGCCAGCACGTTGACCAGCTTCATGTCCTTGTCGAAGCCGAACAGGCCTTGGTAGAAGGACTTGGCGGCGGCTTGCGACAGCGTGTCGTTGGCGTCGTACGGGTCGAGCGTGGTGAAGGTGGAGTACACCGCCATCACGGCGTCCTTGGCGGCAAAGGCGGGACCTGCGCCGAGCGCGGCCAGGGCCAGGCCACCGGCGATCAGCTTGGAAGGGGCCAGACGAAAACGGGTCATCATCGATTCTCCTTGGGGTTGCGTCGGTTCATTACGTCGGTTCATGCGTCGGCTCAGTAGGCGCCGCCGATGGCGTGCCGGGCTACAAAATGATGGGAAGCGGCGTTGCCGCCGACCGCCACCAGGGGCTGCACCAGCGGCTCGTCGCCAAGCGCGCGGATTGGGCTGGGCATCTCCTCCAGGAGCGGCTCGCGCTTGAGGTGGCGGCGCGCCGGATCGGCGATCGGCACCGCCGACATCAGCTTTTTGGTGTACGGGTGCTGCGGGTTTTCAAAGATGGCGCGGCGCGGGCCGATCTCGACGATCTGGCCCAGGTACATCACCGCCACGCGGTGGCTCACGCGCTCCACTACCGCCATGTCGTGCGAGATGAACAGGAATGCAATGCCCATCTCGCGCTGCAGGTCCAGCATCAGGTTGACGATCTGCGCCTGGATGGAAACGTCGAGCGCGGAGACCGATTCATCGGCCACCACCACCTTCGGGTTCAGGGCGAGGGCACGCGCGATGCAGATGCGCTGGCGCTGGCCGCCCGAGAACTCGTGCGGGTAGCGCGACGCGTGCGCGGCCGACAAGCCCACCTTTTCCAGCAGCCAGGCCACGCGCTGCTCGGCCTCCTTGCCGCTGGCCACCTTGTGCACCAGCAGCGGCTCCATGATCGAGTAGCCCACCGGCACGCGCGGGTCTAGCGAAGCGAACGGGTCCTGGAAGATGAACTGGATATTGCGGCGCAGGGTCTGCAGCGCACTGCCGTGCATATGGCTGATGTCCTGGCCATTGAACTCGATGCTCCCGCTCTGGCTGTCGACCAGGCGCAGCAGCGAGCGGCCGGTGGTGGATTTGCCGCAGCCGGATTCGCCCACCAGCGCCAGCGTCTCGCCGGGGTAGAGGTCAAAGCTCACGCGCTCCACCGCATGCACGCGGCGCGCCACGCGGCCCAGCAGGCCGCCGGGCACGTCGAAGCGGGTCACCAGGTCGCGCACGCGCAGGATCGGCGAGGCGTTCACCGCCACCGTGTCCTGCGGCACCGGCGCCACCGGCTCGCCGTGGTCCAGCTGCACCAGCGGGAACTTGGCCGGCCAGTCGGTGCCGCGCATGGCGCCCAGCTTGGGCACCGCGGACAGCAGCGCGCGGGTGTAGGGATGCGCGGGCTTGCCAAAGACTTGCTCGGAGGTGCCCTCCTCGACCTTCTCGCCGCGGTACATCACCAGCACGCGGTCGGCCACTTCGGCCACCACGCCCATGTCGTGGGTGATGAACACCACGGCCATGTCCATCTCGGACTGCAGGTTGCGGATCAGTTGCAGGATCTCGGCCTGGATGGTGACGTCGAGCGCCGTGGTGGGCTCGTCGGCGATCAGCAGCGCCGGCTTGCACGACAGCGCCATGGCGATCATCACGCGCTGGCGCATGCCGCCGGAGAGCTGGTGCGGGAAGCGGTCCAGCACGCGGCGCGCCTCGGGAATGCGCACGATCTCCAGCATGCGCAGGGCCTCGGCGCGCGCCTGGGCGCGGCTCTTGCCCTGGTGCAGGCGGATCGATTCGGCAATCTGCTCACCCACCGGGAATACCGGGTTGAGCGAGGTCATCGGCTCCTGGAAGATCATCGCCACGTCGCTGCCGCGCACGCGGCGCATGGCGGCGCCATCGGCGGTGGCGAGATCGAGCACCTGGCCATTGCGCCTGCGCAGCGCCATGCTGCCGGTGGCGATCTTGCCGCCGCCGTGTTCCACCAGGCGCATCAGCGCGAGCGAGGTCACCGACTTGCCCGAGCCCGATTCGCCCACCACGGCTAGCGTCTCGCCACGATCGACGTGGAAGGACAAGTTGCGCACGGCTTCCACCGTGCGCTCCGAGGTGGAGAAACGCACGGTGAGATCGTTGACGGCTACCACGCGTTGCGGTGGCAGGACGATGGTCGACTGGGAAGAGGATGCAGCCACTGGGCCCCCTTAGTGCCTAGGTTGATGCTTCGCTTGATGCGTGTTTGGTGCGTGCTTGCTGTGCGGATGCCGCCGTCGTGCTCGCGCGCGCTCAGCCGTAGATCCACACATTGACCGGCTCGCCCACCCGGGCGAAACCGCGGTACATGCCTTCGGTATTGAACGGCAGCGTGACGTTGCCTTCGCGGTCCACGGCGATCAGGCCGCCGCGGCCTTCGATGGCGGGCAGCTTTTCCATCACCACGCGGCGTGCGGCTTCTTCCAGCGGCACGCCCGCATAGCGCATCTGCGCCGCCACGTCGTACGCGGCCACGGTGCGGATGAACATTTCGCCGGTGCCGGTGGCGGACACCGCCGCCACGTCGTCGGCAAAGCAGCCGGCGCCGACGATGGGCGTATCGCCCACGCGGCCCACCTGCTTGTTGGTCACGCCGCCGGTGGAAGTCGCCGCGGCCAGGCGCCCCTGCGCATCGACCGCCACCGCGCCTACCGTGCCGAACTTGGTGTCCGGGTCGATGGGCTCGGCGGCCAGCGTAGCGGCGTCGTGGTCCAGCAGGGTCATGCTGCTGGCGGCGCGCGCGCGTTCCCACTGATCGGTGCGCGCCTGCGTGAAGTAATAGTCGGGCGTCACCAGTTCCAGGCCCTGGGCCTCGGCAAAGGCTTCCGCGCCTTCGCCGGCGAACAGCACGTGCTGGCTTTTCTCCATCACCGCGCGCGCAGCCAGCACCGGGTTGCGCAGGCGCTTGACGCAGGCCACCGCGCCGGCGCCCAGCGTGGCGCCGTCCATGATCGCGGCGTCCAGCTCGTAGGTGCCGGCGTGGGTCAGCACCGAGCCGCGGCCGGCGTTGAACAGCGGGCAATCCTCCAGCAGGCGCACAGCCTCGGTGACGGCATCTAGCGCGCTGCCGCCGTCGGCCAGCACGCGCTGGCCGGCTTCAAGCACGGCGCTCAGCGCGGCGGTATATTCGGCTTCCTTGGCGGCGTTCATGGCGGCACGGGTGATGGTGCCGGCGCCGCCGTGGATAGCAATGACTGGGGTGTTCATGAGGTTCACGATGCGTTCGGGGAAGATTTCTTGCGGCGTGGCGAGGCCGCCTTGGGGCGGCCATTGGCCGCTTCGTCGTGGCGCTGCTCACGCCCTTGTCCCGGCGGCACGCCGTGCAGCCACGGCAGCAGGAAGTCGGTCATCTCGGCGGCGGCCTTGACGGCATGCGCGGCGCGATACGCCACCGCGCCGCACAGCGCCTCGATAAAGGCCAGCACGGCCGCATCCGAATTGGCCGAGAGCTGGCGCCCGGTGTGGGCGTACAGCGCGATATCGGCCAGCGGCGCCAGCGGCGAAGTGGGCCCGTCGGTCAGCGCCAGGATGCGGGCGCCATGCGAGCGGGCACGCTTGGCGATGGTCACGGTGTCAAACACATAGCGCGGGAAGCCGATCACGATCAGCAGGTCGCGCGGCTGCAGCTTGAACAACTGGCGCGCCGCGGTGGACGCGCCGCCCGCGCCCGAGACCGAGATCACGGTGCGGCAAGACATGTCCAGCCCATGCTGCAGCAGCCCGGCCAGGAAGCCGCTGGCGCCGAAGCCCACCACAAAGATGCGTTCGGCCGCCAGGATGGCCTCCACCGCGCGCTCGCAGGTCTCGGCATCGAGCGCGCGGCGCGAGGCTTCGAGGTTGCGCACGTCCTCTTCCAGCGACGCGGCAAACACCTCGGCCACCGTGGCAGGACGCGCCAGTTCGGTGCGTAATTTCTCAACTGGTGCAAGCGTGGCCTCGAAGCCGCGCACCAGTTCGGCGCGGAACTGCGGGAAGCCTTCGAAGCCCAGCGCATGCGCGAAGCGGTTCGCGGTGGCGACCGACACCGCCGCGGCATCGGCGAATTCGTCGATGCGCATGGTGGCGGCGCGGAACGGATTGCCCAGCACGTACTCCGCCATGCGCTGGTGCGCCGGCGTGAGCGTGGGCAAGGCGCGGGCGATGCGCTCCGAGATTGAAGCACTGCCGTTGTTGCCGTTGTTGCCGGAGGAGCCGTTGGTACCGTTGGTCATGGCGCGGGGGGTGGGTTGGTCGGAGACGCGCGCGGCGGGAAACATCGTTTTCATCCGGCGCGCATCCATGTAAATAAATTTACACGCAAAGCCTATGCCATGAAAATAGAGTTTTACCAGCCCAAGGGTTTTCACCTAGTAACGGAGGCAACGAAGACGGCCATGCGCCATGCGCCGCGCGTTCCGGAGGCGCTGCCATGCGAAGCGGCTACAATGCCGGGTTGCCCCGTGCCATGCCGGGGCCGGTTAGAGCAACAAAGCAACCGCCCCAGACCCGCAGCCTTCTTCAGCCTTTCCCCTCCCGTGATCCGAATCGACCAGCTAGTCCTCCAGCGCGGCACCAAGGTGCTGTTCGACCACACCAGCGTGACGCTGAACCCCGGCGAGCGCGTCGGCCTTGTCGGTGCAAACGGCAGTGGCAAGTCGACGCTGTTTGCCATGCTGCGCGGCGAGTTGCAGGCGGACGGCGGCGACGTGGCCATCCCGCCGCAGTGGCGTACTGCCCACGTGGCGCAGGAAACCCCCGCGGTGATGCGCAGCGCGGTGGAGTACACCATCGACGGCGATACCCGGCTGCGCGACATCGAAGCGCGCATTGCAGCCGCCCAGGCGAGCGGCGACGGCAGTGCCGAGGGCGAAGCCCACGCTGCCTTTGCCGATGCCGACGGCTACACGGCGCCGGCGCGCGCGGAGGCCCTGCTGCTGGGGCTGGGCTTTACGCTGGCGCAGGTGTCGCAGCCGGTGGCCTCGTTCTCCGGCGGCTGGCGCATGCGGCTGAACCTGGCGCAGGCGCTGATGTGCCCATCCGACCTGCTGCTGCTCGATGAGCCCACCAACCACTTGGACCTGGACGCCATCGTCTGGCTGGAAGACTGGCTGGCGCGCTATCCGGGCACGCTGGTGATGATTTCCCACGATCGCGAATTCCTCGACGCGATCTGCAATGTCACGGTGCATATCGAGAACCAGCAGCTGCGCCGCTACGGCGGCAACTACAGCCAGTTCGAGACGCTGCGCCTGCAGCAGATGGCGCTGCAGCAGTCCGCCTACTCGCGCCAGCAGAAGGAAATCGCCCACCTCGAGTCCTTCATCACCCGCTTCAAGGCCAAGGCCAGCAAGGCACGCCAGGCGCAGAGCCGGGTCAAGGCGCTGGAGAAGATGGAACGGCTGGCACCGGTGCATATCGCCGCGGGCTTTGCCTTCGAATTCCGCGAGCCGGATTCGGCGCCCAACCCGATGATGGTGCTCGAACGCGTGGACTGCGGCTATCCCGCTCCCGCGCCGGACGCGCCGCCCGTGACCATCCTGCACAACCTCACGCTGTCGATCCAGACCGGCCAGCGCATCGGCCTGCTGGGCGCCAATGGCCAGGGCAAGTCAACGCTGGTCAAGACGCTGGCCGCCTCGCAGGAAGCGCTGGCCGGCACGCTGCGCCAGGGCAAGGGCCTGCAGATCGGCTACTTTGCCCAGCACCAGCTGGAAACGCTGCGCGACCACGAGTCCCCGCTGCAGCACCTGGCCCGGCTCGCGCCGGACACCCGTGAGCAGGAGCTGCGCGACTTCCTCGGCAGCTTCAACTTCCGCGGCGAAATGGCCACCGCACCGATCGAGCCGTTCTCCGGCGGCGAGAAGGCCCGCCTGGCGCTATCGCTGATCGTCTGGCAGAAGCCCAACCTGCTGCTGCTGGATGAGCCGACCAACCACCTGGACCTCGACACCCGCGAGGCCCTCACCATGGCGCTGGCGCAGTTCGAAGGCACGCTGATCGTGGTCTCGCACGACCGGCACCTGCTGCGCGCCACCACCGACCAGTTCCTGCTGGTGGCCGACGGCACCATCCAGCCCTTCGACGGCGACCTGGACGACTACCGCGACTGGCTGCTCAAGCAAGCCGCGGCCAAGCGCAACGCGGCGAGCGCGACCCACACGCAAGAAGACGGCGACACGCCGGCCGCCGCCACCGCCAACCGGCGCGACCAGCGCCGCGCCGAGGCCGACGAGCGCCAGCGCCTGACGCAGTTGCGCAAGCCGCTGACCAAGGAACTGGAAAAGGTGGAAAAGCGCATGGCCGTGCTGCAGCAGGCCAAGAGCGAGATCGACACGTTCATGGCCGACGAGGCCAGCTACGCGGAGGCCAACAAGGCCAAGCTGATGGAGATGCTCAAGCGCCAGGGCGAGGTCGGCGGCGAGCTGGACGCGCTGGAGGAGCGCTGGCTGGAACTGCAGGAGCAGATCGAGCTGATCGTCTGATTGGTCTGATCGTGTAATCGCGTGAAGGGTGCCGGGGGCGCCAGCCCCCGGGATGCACGTGCCGGCAGCAGCCGGCAGCGGCAGGCAGGCCGGGCAGATCAGCGGTAGTTCTTCTCGCGCCGGATCATGCCCACCGCCAGGGTGGCGGTCAGGATGAACAGCCAGATCAGCGACCAGGCCGGGATCGACAGGCCGAAGATCGGGGGCAGCGGCGTGGTGCACATGCCGTCCGAGTAGAACACCTGCGGCAATATCTTGGCCGTGGGCAACTGGTTGACCCAGTTCTCCAGCGGATCGATGCCGCAGCTGGCCTTGGGGTTGAGCAGCAGCGACACGTGATAGCCCGCCACCGCGATGCCGGCCACGCCGGACAACATGCCCAGGCCCTGCCACAGGCTGCGCGTGTTCTGCGCAATGGCGGCCAGCAGCGAGAACAGGCCGATGCCGACGAAGGCAAAGCGCTGCATCACGCAGAGCGGGCAAGGCTGGTAGCCCTCCACATGCTGCAGGTAGAGGGCGTAGCCGACCAGGCCGAACGAAATCGCGGCGATCAGCAAAAAGAAACTACGGGAATTGGCTTGCATGGCTCACTAGCAAAAAAGGGCCGGACGACATTCGCCGACGCGCAATACGAGGCACATTATTACCGATTTTGCGAAAGATGCCCGCGCAATCCCGCGCGATGGGCTCGCCGCCGCTTGCGGCGGATTGACGCAGGCCGCCATACCGCCGCCGCGCGCTGCCCTGGCTCAGGCGCCCGCGCCTATGCCGCCCATCGTGGCAGGCACGATGCGCCGGTGCAAGGGCGCCACGAACAACATGTACACGCGCCCCAGCGCATTGCGGTTGTGCACTACCGTGGACACCGCCACCGAGGGCTGGCCGCCGGCCGCCGGCTCGGGCGGATCCAGCTTGCATATGGACAGCTTCACCTCCAGGTGCTTGTCCGCGTCGCCGAGCACCACCTCGCGCTCGGACAGCGCGAGCAGCGAGAAGATGCCTACGCGATCGCCCACGCGGTAGGCGCTGGCCGGCTTGCCGGCATCGACGTCGCCGAGGTTGCCCAGGTCCTTCAGCCCTAGCAACGCCACCACGCGGTTGCGCAGCGTCATCAGGCAAGTCACCCAGGCCGGCGTGCGCGAGACCATGTCCAGATAGATTTCCAGCGCGGATTGCCCCGCATCGGCCAGGCCCACGCGATAGGCGTCGAAAAAGTCGGCGCTGGCCAGGCTGGGCGCGAGCAAACTGGAGGCGGGTACGTCGATGACGGTGACAGGCTGGCGCATGGCTCGCGTGGCGTGGACGGATGACGGGGCCCAGTATAGCGGCCAGCCAGGCGCCAAGCGCGTGGCCTTCAGGGTGCGCGCACGTCGCCGGGCAAGCCGCGCCAGCGCTGCGCCGGCAAACGGTACAGCCAGTGCTGGCGCAGCGGGCTGCCCGGCGCAACGGCCGGGTGCTCGAAGGTGCCGTCCGCCACCATGCCCAGCCGCTCCATCACGGCCCGCGAACGGGCGTTGGGCAGCGCGGTGAACGAGACGATTTCCGCCAGCGCCAGTTGCTCGAAGCCAAAGCGCAGCGCGGCCTGCGCCGCCTCCAACGCATAGCCCTGCCCCCAGTACGCCTGCGCCAGGCGCCAGCCGGTTTCCACGCAGGGGGAGAACGGCAAGGCCCACGCGGGCTCGTTGAGGCCGACCATACCGACAAATGCCTCATCGTCCTTGCGCTCGACCGCCCACAGGCCCCAGCCACGGCCGGCGATCAGCGCCTGGCAGCGCAGCGCCATGACGTCGCTGGCCGCGCGGTCCAGCGGCGCGGGGAAACACGCCATCACCACCGGATCGGCGTTGAGCGCGGCAAAGGGCGCGAAATCCGCCGCACGCCACTGGCGCAGGCGCAGCCGTGCGGTTTCCAGCACGACCGGCTCATCGCCAGCCGCACCTGCCGCCGAAGTGCGTTGATCGCGCATGGTGACGTTTCTCCTGGGCCAGTGTCAGCGCACGGCGGCGCCCTGCTCCGCCCGGCTGCGCTCGTAGGCTTTGAGTGCCTGCGCGTCCGTGTGGCTGACAAATTCGCAGATCAGCAGCGTCTTGCCCGGCAGCGCAGCACTTTCGCGCGCCACGATGGATACAGTGCCGAGATCCGGCTTGGGCTGCTGGCCGGCCGGCAGTGCACGGGCGAAGCCCTTGGTGGCGGTGCCCAGCAACGTGGAAGCCTCCGGCTTGAGCTGGTAGCGCGCGGCCAGCGCATCGGCCTGCTGGCCCTGCACCAGCACACCCACCGACGTCCCCGCGAATACCACCTCATCGCTATCGAAGCCGTCCTTCCCGATGGGCCGCGGCAGCTTGTAGATGGCGGCGCCTAACTTGGACATGTCCGCCTTGGCGAGCTTCTCGGCGGCGTCGTAGATCGCGGTGGCGGATTTGGTCGTATAGGGCGGCTTGCACAGCGCCGCGTCAAAGAACGCCTTGGTGGCATCGGCAGGAGCAGCGGCGGCGGACAGCGACAGCAGCGTGGCGCCGCAGCCGATCGCGGCTAGCACGCCAGCGTGAAGGCGGACATTGAAAGTGCGCATGGATGAACTCCGATTAAAAAAAGTGCTTCGGAATATACCCAAAATTGCATCGAAAGGGGCAGGAACAGGCTGAAAGCCTCACTCCATATGCCGAACCCGGTCAATCGCCTGCTCCAGGCGCTCCACCGCTATCACTTCCAGCCCGTCGATCTTCTGCTTGGGCGCATTGGCCTTGGGAATCACGGCTATCGAGAAGCCCAGCTTGGCCGCCTCGCGCAAGCGATCCTGCCCACGCGGGCTGGGACGGATCTCCCCGGCCAGGCCGATCTCGCCAAACACCACCAGGCCACGTGGCAGCGGCTTGTTGCGCATGGAGGAGTGAATGGCCAGCAGCACCGCCAGGTCGGCCGCCGGCTCGGTGATCTTGACCCCGCCCACGGCGTTGAGGAAGACGTCCTGGTCGAAGCAGGCAATGCCGGCATGGCGGTGCAGCACCGCCAGCAGCATGGCCAGCCGGTTCTGCTCCAGCCCCACCGCCAGGCGCCGCGGGTTCGGCACGTTCGCGGTATCCACCAGCGCCTGCACCTCCACCAGCAGCGGCCGCGTGCCCTCCTGCGTCACCAGCACGCAGGAACCGGCCACCACCTGCTCATGCTGCGACAGGAACAGCGCGGACGGGTTGCTGACGCCGCGCAGGCCACGCTCGGTCATGGCGAACACGCCCAGCTCGTTGACCGCGCCAAAACGGTTCTTGAAGGCGCGGATGAGGCGGTGCGAGGAATGTGTGTCGCCCTCGAAATACAGCACGGTATCGACGATGTGTTCCAGCACGCGCGGGCCTGCCAGGCTGCCGTCCTTGGTCACGTGGCCCACCAGGATGATGGTGGTGCCGGTGCTCTTGGCGATCCGGGTCAGCTGGGCCGCGCATTCGCGCACCTGCGCTACCGAGCCCGGCGCCGAGGTCAAGGCATCCGAGAACAAGGTCTGGATCGAGTCGATCACCGCCACCTCGGGCTTCTCCACCTCCAGCGTGGCCTGGATCTTCTCGAGCTGGATCTCGGCCAGCAGCGCCAGGTGCGGGCTGTCCACGCCCAGGCGCTGCGCCCGCAGCGCGATCTGCGCGCCGGACTCCTCGCCGCTGACGTACAGCACGCGGCGCTGCGCCGAGAGGTTGGCCAAGGCCTGCAGCAGCAAGGTGGACTTGCCGATGCCGGGATCGCCGCCGATCAGCACCACCCCGCCCGACACCAGGCCGCCGCCGAGCACGCGGTCGAACTCCTCGATGCCGCTGGAAAAGCGCGGCACGTCGGCGGCGTCGATCTCGGACAGGCGCTGCACCATGGCGGAGGCCGCCAGCGGCTGGAAGCGCTTGGTCGAAGGGGTTTCCGCCACGCTCTCCACCAGCGTGTTCCATTGCTGGCACTGCGGGCACTGGCCTTGCCAGCGCGGCGAGGTGCCGCCGCATTCGGTGCAGGTATAGACGTTCTTGGGCTTGGCCAACTGAGGTCCTAGGGGATGCTGAAGGGGATGCTGAGGGGAATGGCGGGGCTCGGAATCGGTCGCCGGCCGGGACGAAGGTCCCGGCCCCTGCCTTGCATGGCCGCTCAGGCCAGCGCAGGCTGCTCCGGCGCGGTCAGGGTCGCCACGGTGACGGGCACCCGGGGCGCCAGCGCGCACATCAGCTCATAGCCCACGGTGCCGCTGGCCATGGCGACGTCGTCGATCGGCAAGCCCTGGCCCCACAGGGTCACGGCGCTGCCCACCTTGGCCTTCGGGCAAGGCGTCAGGTCGACGCAGATCATGTCCATGGAGACCCGGCCCACCAGCTGGGTGCGCACGCCATCGACCAGCACCGGTGCCGGCTTGTCGCCCCAGCCCGCGGCGTGGCGCGGATAGCCATCGGCATAGCCACAAGCCACCACGCCGATGCGCATCGGCCGCTCGGCCTTGAACAGCGAGCCATAGCCGACGGTATCGCCCGGCTGCAGGTCCTGCACCGAAATCAGCTCGCTGTGCAGCGACATGGCCGGCTGCAGCCCGAAGCTGGCCACATCGGCCGCGACGCCCGAGGGCGAGGCACCGTACAGCACCACCCCGGGACGAACCCAGGCGCGATGGGCCTGGGGATGCCACAGCGTGGCGGCCGAGTTGGACAAGCTGGCCTCGCCCGGCAAGTTGGCGGTGGCGGCGTCGAACACTTCCAGCTGGTGCGCGATGCCGCGCGCGCTGTCGGCGTCCGAGAAATGGGTCATGTGCACGATGCTGCCTACGCATGGCAGGGTCCGCGCGCGCTCCCACGCCGTGCGGTACTGCTCCGGGCGGAAGCCCAGCCGGTTCATGCCGGTGTTGAGCTTGAGCTGGATGCCCAGCGGCCCCTTGGGGCGCGCCACTTCCAGCATGCGCAGCTGCTCCTCGCAATGCACCGCGGTGGTGAGACGGTATTGCTCCAGCAAAGGGACGTCCTGCGGCTGGAAGAAACCTTCTAGTAACAGGATCGGCCCCTGCCAGCCCAGCTCGCGCAGCAGCACGGCTTCGTTCAGGTCGAGCAAGCCGAAGCCATCGGCGGCGCGCAGGCCGGCGAATGCACGGCGGATGCCGTGGCCATAAGCGTTGGCCTTGATCACGGCCCAGACGCGCGACTGGGGTGCGCAACGGCGCACTACGTCCAGGTTGTTGGCCAGGGCCGGTTGGTGAATGACGGCGTGAATGGGTCTTGGCATGAGATCGCTTCTAGTGCTTCTAGTGCTTCGAGGGGCTTGCGGCGCGGCGGATCGGCGGGAGTCCTGGCTGGCTGGCCTGACCACTCCCGCCGCCTGGATGCACCATATCCGGGAAGACCCGGTACGCGCAGCGCGTCGCGCAGACGTTATTTGAACACATTAGGCCAAACATTTAGGGAATCGCTGCGCGCTTGCGCTGTCCAACCGGCGGCCCGTGGAAGCTCGGAATCGCCTTATTTTCGTGTTATAAAGCCGGACGTTCCGGCCATGTTTTAAAAGTGATGCAATATGTCGAACACAGTCAGGCAGGCTGCGCACCGATCCCACGGCTGGTCCGGGCATCATTTTGACAACGACGCGGGCCCAGGTTCCCTTCAGGCAATAACAGCGCCTAGCGGCGCGCTGCAGCCTGACATGTACGGTGATAGCGATGGAGTCAGAGTCCAAAGTATGAAGAAGGGTTTTTATACCATCATGGCCGCGCAGTTCTTCTCTTCGCTGGCCGACAACGCGTTACTCATCGCCGCTATCGCCCTTCTGACCGAGTTGCACTCCCCACAGTGGATGACGCCGCTGCTCAAATTGTTTTTCGTGCTGTCCTACGTCGTACTGGCCGCCTTCGTGGGCGCCTTCGCCGACTCGATGCCCAAGGGCAAGGTGATGTTCATCACCAACACCATCAAGATAGCGGGGTGCGCCATCATGATGTTCGGGTTGCACCCGCTGCTGGCCTACGGCATCGTCGGGTTCGGCGCAGCGGCGTACTCGCCCGCCAAGTACGGCATCCTCACCGAGCTGCTGCCGCCCGAGAAACTGGTCGCCGCCAATGGCTGGATCGAAGGCCTGACGGTGTGCTCGATCATTCTGGGCACCGTTGTGGGCGGCGCGTTGATCTCGGTGCACATTTCGAAGCTTCTGCTCGGCATCGATGTTCCCTACATCGACACTGGCATCCACACCCCGGCCGAGGCAGCCATGGTGGTGATCATGCTGTTCTACGTAATCGCGGCCGTGTTCAACCTGTTCATCCCCGAGACGGGGGCCCGCTACCCGCAGCAGGAAAAGAACCCGATCAAGCTGATCGCAGAGTTCGCGGATTGCTTTACCGCGCTGTGGCGCGACAAGCTCGGCCAGATTTCGCTGGCCGTGACCACGCTGTTCTGGGGCGCCGGCGCCACCTTGCAGTTCATCGTGCTGAAGTGGGCGGAAAAATCGCTCGGCCTGAACCTGTCGCAAGGCGCCCTGCTGCAAGCGGTGGTGGCGGTGGGCGTGGCGGTAGGCGCGATGATGGCGGCCATGCGCATCCCGCTGCGCAAGTCGCTGTCGGTGCTGCCGTATGGCGTGGCGATGGGTGTGGTGGTGATGCTGATGGCCTTCTACACCAAGAACAGCCTGCCTGACATTTCGCTGAATGTGCTCGGCATGCACATGCCGCTGTACATGGCGATCGCCTACGTCTTCCTGATGCTGGTGGGAGGCATGTCCGGCTACTTCGTGGTGCCGATGAACGCGCTGTTGCAACACCGCGGGCACGTCCTGCTGTCGGCCGGCCATTCGATCGCCGTGCAGAACTTCAACGAGAACGTCTCGGTGCTGCTGATGCTGTGCCTGTACGCGCTGCTCATCAAGCTCAATGTGCCGATCGGGATCGTCATCGTCGCCTTCGGCATCTTCGTGTGCGTCACCATGCTGCTGGTAATGCGCCAGCACCGCTACAACGTGCGCAACTTCAATTCGCTCGCCATGATCGGCGAGGACAAGCACCACTAAGCATCGCTTGACCCGCGGGCCAGGTCAGCCTACCGGCCAGGAGATGCGCTCGCGCGCCCGCTCCTCCCAGCCCGGCGGCACCACAAACCCGCGGGTACGCTCCCGCCACACGCCGGGCTGCCCCGCCGGCTCCACCTCGCACAGCATCACCGGCGCTTCCCGGCGCCAGTTCTTCTCGTGATGCGTCTCCGCAAAACGCAGTGCCAGCGCCTCATGGATCGCATCGGCGGTTTCCGTGTGCGCCTGGGCCACCCTGGCCGGCGCCATCCACGCCGAGCGCGGCAGCCGGTACCAGCGCGAGCCCTCGCGCTTGCCAGCCCAGGCCAGCCAGTCCGGCAAGGTGGACCACCATCCGTGCAGGTGATCCGGGGCGATGCCCAGGCTGCCGATGGCGGCCGGCACCACGCCGTCCCGGTAGAACAGCCAGCCGAGCAGGTAGACCTCGCTGCGGTCAACCGGGCGACCCAGCAGCGCCAGGGCCTCGGGGGTGCGTGACAGCGGCAGCTGCCTGCGCACGATATGTTCGAGCTTGTCGCCCAGGCGGTCCACCAGGTTGGGGCCGACGAAGCAATGGCGGTCCAGCACGGCAGCGCCGGCCCCGCCGCCGCGCGGCGCGCCATCCGCCGCGGGTTCGACCAGCAGGTAGAACTTGGCCGCCATCTCCCAGTGCACGGTCGCGCCGCTGTCCACGTCGCGCCAGACAAAATCAAGCTCGCCCAGCGTCTGCACGCCGTGCGCGCCGGCACGGCGCACCGGCAGGTTCGCCGCGAGCAGCTCCAGCCCCTCAGTGTGTTCCAGCGTGAATTGCAGCAGGCGCTCCGCATGCCGGCCCAGCCGCAGGCTGGGCGCGGGCGACGGGCCGCGCACGCGTTGCTGCTCCAGCCCTGCGGCGAGCTCGGCAATGGTGGGGGGCAGCGCGGCGGGGTCGGCAGCGGGCAGCCAACGCTGCCAGGCGGCCAGCGCCCCTTCCGGCCAGCGCGCGAGCGCCGCTTGCGAACGCCCGGGGGCGTTGCCATTGATGATGGGATTGCCTGCCTCGTCCGTCGGCAGGAATGCCAGCAACGGGGGCGACAGCGAGCACCAGGCGAGCTCGCGCAGGCGCTGCGAGGCGGCATGGCGCCAGAGCGGCGCCATCTCGATGGCGCCGCCGGGGCTTAGCGTGAACTCAGGCCTTGGCTCCCGCACGGGCATGTACCTCGCGGGCCAGGCACAGGTCTTCCCAGGCACGCGCCTTGTCGGACAAGGTGCGCAACAGGTAGGCCGGGTGGTAGGTCACCACCACCGGAATGCCTTCGTAGCTATGGACGGTGCCGCGCAGCTTGCCGATCGGCGTGGTGGTGCGCAGCAGTGACTGAGCCGCAAAGCGCCCCAGCACCACGATCAGCTTGGGCTGGATCAGCGCGATCTGCCTGCGCAGGTAAGGCTCGCACTGCGCGACCTCCTCCGGCTCGGGATTGCGGTTGCCGGGCGGGCGGCACTTCAGCACGTTGGCGATAAACACGTTGCGCCCGCGTGCCAGGCCGACGGCGGCCAGCATATTGTCAAGCAGCTTGCCGGCCTGGCCCACGAAGGGCTCGCCCTGCTTGTCCTCGTTTTCGCCCGGGGCTTCGCCGACCAGCATCCATTCGGCCTGGCGGTCGCCCACGCCAAACACGGTCTGCGTGCGGCCATCGCACAACTGGCAATCGGTGCAGCCGCAGACCCGCTGCTCGAGCGCGGCCCAGTCCAGGCGGGCAATCACGGCCTCGCGCGTACTGGTATCCGCCGCCACAGGCTCTGGCGGCATGCGCGCGACGGCGACTTCGGCCGGGGCCGGGGCCGGGGCCGGGGCTGCCGCGTCCATATCGGCTTGCGCCGACCACGCGGACGGCGCTGCTTCGGCCTGGGCCTCATTCACGCGAGCGTCGGCCACGGCGGCAAGCGTCACCGCGGCCTGGGCCGCTTCGCGCGAAGCCGCGTCTTCGTGGACGGCGGTAACTTCCGCGCTCGGGTCGGCGAGCCCCGCCATCGCGGATGGCTCGACGGCCTCCGGCAGGGCCGGCGCGCGGCGCAGCACCCATTCATCGGCAATGCCGAGCACTTCGAGGAACCTGGCGCGGCGGCTCATGGCATGGCCTCCGTGGGTGCCCATGCACGGCGCAGCACAAGCGCATCCTCGCGCGCCTGGCCGGCTGCGGGGTAATAGCCCTTGCGCCGGCCGATCTCGGCAAAGCCTGCCTGCCGGTACAGCTCGATGGCGCCCACGTTGGAAGGCCGCACTTCGAGCAGCATGGTGTGGAGATGGTGCGCGTGCGAGGTAGCCATGGCAGCGGCCAGCAGCAGCCGGCCAAGGCCGCCACGCTGGCGCTCCGGGTCCACGGTGATATTGAGCAGGTGCATCTCGTCGACGACCGGCATCAGCACCGTGTAGGCGATCAGCACGCCCCCGTTATCCCGCAAGGTCAGGCCGATGTGCCCGGCCTTGACGGAATTCTCGAAGTTGCCGCGCGTCCATGGGTGGCTGTAGGCCCGGGCCTCGATCTGCGCCACGGCTTCCACATCCAGCGCCGTCATGCGGCCGATGCTCCAGCCTGCCGGCAAGCTTGGCATCACCGGCACTTCAGGCCATTCGTATCCGGCGCCGGACGCGGCATCCGCGCCGCGGCCGGAACTGGCCGCGCCGCTTCCCGGTGGCTGGTTGCGCTCGACGCTCACGGCTGCTCTCCCGCGGCCAGCGCAGCGCGCTGCGCCGCCACGGCCTGGCGCTCGGCGATGGTCTGGGCCACCTTGTCGCGCAGGTAGATCGGCCTGGCATCGGCCGCCGCGACGGTTTCATTGCGGGCCAGCGCGCGCAGGGCAATCGATACCAGGGCCGGCGCCGCGGGCAAGGCCTCGGGCACGCTGTGCAATGCCAGCGCCGTGGCCTTGAGGCGCTCGCCAAACACGGCAGCGGCACTGCCCGCCAGCCAGAACGGCCCGGGGGGCAGGCTGACGGCCTCCGGCGGGCACACCTGCATGTCGGTCGCCGCCTGCCACTCCTGCGCGGCGCCGTCCCACCGGAACGCGCCTGCATAGGCTTCGTCCATGCGGGCGTCCAGCGCTACCAGCACCGATACGTCAGGCGGCAACGCGGGCATGCCTTCCCCGCCCAGGCGCACGCGTTCGGCGCAGGCCATCAGCGAATTGACGGGAATGACCGGCAGGTCGGCGCCAAAGGCCAGGCCCTGGGCGACGCCGCAGGCGGTGCGCAGGCCCGTGAAGGAGCCTGGCCCCGCGCCAAAGGCGATGGCGGCACAGTCCGACAGGGCAATGCCGGCCTCGGCGAGCAACTCGCCGGCGGCCGGCAGCACGCGGGAGGACGAGCGCGGGCCGGTGTGTTCATGACGAACCAGGCACTCCAGGGCGCCGCCATCGGCAATGCGCCCGAGCGCCACGGAACACCACTCGGTGGAGGTTTCAACTGCAAGAATCCAGGACATGGCGAGATTGTATCCGGAGCGACCTCAAAAGCCGAACTAGCGCGGTGCGCACACCCCGCCCCGGCGCGCCGGACTGAAGCGTTCTTCGGTTTCTTCCGGCTCAAACGCGCGGTCGCGGGCGCTATCATCGCGGCTGCCGGGTTTTTCCCGAACACCGAATCCAGAACGCTTCCCCCATCCAGCCAGGAGAACCCCATGAGCGACCTGCAGGCACGCTTCGCCCAAGCCCAGATCGACATCAAGCAACTGACCGAGCGCCCCAGCAACATGACCCTGCTGCGCCTCTACGCGCTGTTCAAGCAAGGCAGCGAGGGCGACGCACATGGCGACAAGCCGGGCATGACCGATTTCGTCGGCCGCTACAAGTTCGAAGCCTGGGAAACGCTCAAGGGCACCGCCCAGGAAGAGGCGCAGGAAAAATACATCGCGCTGGTGGAAGAGCTGCGCAGCGGCGCCACCGCCTGAAGCCAAATCGGGTAGCCGGCCCTGCGCCGGCCCCCGGATTTACGCTTCGGCCAGCGGCCTGGGCCGGATCCGCCAGGCCGCCAGGATGGCGGTCGCAATGACGAGGCCGACCGCCAGGAAGGTCTCGTCGAAAGCGCGAATGCGCGCGGCCGGATCGCCGTCGGCGCCCAGCACCGCGCCCTGCGCGGCCAGCCGCCATTGCAGGCCTACACCCGCCAGGCTCACCCCGATCGCGCCACCCAGTTGCCGGATGAAGTTGATGCAACTGGAACCCTGCGCGATCAGCGAATAATCCACGCCACGCATCGAGCCCAGCGTCAGCGAAGGCAGGATGCAGCCCAGCCCGATCCGCCCCAGCACCGCAAACCCCACCAGCAGCAGGTAAGGCGTGGCCTGGGACCCCATCGCCATCAGCAGGAAAGAGGCCGACAGCAGCGCGAGCCCGAAGGACACCTGCAGGTGCGCAGAGATGCGATTGGTCAACCGCCCCGCCGCCGCTATGGTCAGGGCCAGCGCGATGCCGGCCGGCAGCAGCACCAGCCCGGCGCGCGACGGCGTATAGGCCAGCGCCATCTGCATGTAGACGGGCAGCAGGTAGGTCGATCCGAACAGCCCGGCGCCATAGATGAACGCCACCACCGCCCCGGCCGAAAACTGCCGGTAGCTGTACAGGCGCATATTCATCAGCGGATGCGCCGCGCGCAACTGCCACAGCACGAACGCCACCAGCATCAGCACGCCAAAGCCAGCCAGTGCCATCCCGGCGGGCACGCTCTCGCGCATCTGCACCAGCCCGTTGAGCAGGCTCACGGTGGCAATGCCGGCCAGGCCCAGGCCCTGCCAGTCGAGCGGCTTGCGCTCGCCCATCATGGCCGAGTCCACCGCCATGAAGCGGCGCGCCATCCACAGCCCGATCAGCGTCAGCGGCACCACCACGAAGAAGATCGAGCGCCAGCCGAAGGCCTCCACCAGGAAGCCGCCCACGCTGGGCCCCAGCGCCGGCGCCAGCACCACGCCAAAGCCGAACATGCTGATCGCCTTGCCCTGCTCGCGCTCCTCGAACACCCGCAGGATCAGGATATTGGGCAGCGGCTGCAGGATCCCCGCCGCAATGCCCTCGGCCACCCGCATGGCGATCATCACGCCATAGGTCGGCGAGAATCCGCCGACCATCCCGCCCGTGCCCAGCAGCAGCAGGCTGCCCATGAAGGTGCGGCGCAGGCCGTAACGGTTAAGCAGCCACGGCGTGAGCAGCATCGACAGCGTCATGGCGATCATGAAGCTGGCCGCCACCCATTGCGCGCTGTCCTGCCCCAGCACGAAATGCCGGCTCAGGTCGGGAATGGCCACGTTGACGATGGTCGACGACACGATCGAGGAGACCGTGCCCAGCATCAGCGTCAGCAGCACCAGCCAGCGATGACGGCTGCCATAGCGCGCCCGCAGCGACTCACGGGTCGGGCCGCCCGGCTGCCTGCCGGCGGCAGGCGACGAGGGCTGCCCGCTCACCCCAGCCGTCCGAGGGCGGCCAGTTCGCGGATCTTGCGCACGGTGTCGAGGTCGGCCTCGTGATAGGCCGACTTGACGATTTCGGCGAAGCGGTCATCGCCGCTGTCGTCCACCGTGGGCATGGTGGTTTCGTAGACAAAGCGTAGCAGCAACGCGCCCGGTCCCGGCGTCTCGATCGCCATGGTCAGGGTGCCGCCGGCGTGCTCGTCGGTGGGGGCGGTTTCATAGCGCACGACACGGCGCTGCTCGAAAACGACGCGGTCGCGGATCGTGGCCTTGCCGAAATGCAGCTTGCGCTCGACCCAGTCGTCGCCCCGCTCCACGATCTCCGCGCGGTCCAGCCCCATCACAAACAGCTCGGGCTCGGCACTGCGCAGCACCAGCCCTTGCCAGAGCTGCTCCGGCGTGAGCGTGTCCAACTGGATATTTTGTGGATCGTTGATCTCCACCAGGTGCTCGAAACGCAACTTAACTCTCCCGATCTATTGTTAGCCGATATTATGAAGGTCTGTGCCAAGGTCCGCAGCAAACTTTCCCGGAGCCCGCCCATGAGCGCCCTGCCGTCTCCCGTCACCCGATCCGACACCCTTTGCGCCGTCGACCCGCTGCAGGTACTTGTCTACGCCGACTCGCTATCCTGGGGCATCGTGCCGGGCACGCGACAGCGCCTTCCCTGGCCGGTGCGCTGGCCCGGCCGCCTGGAACTCGCCCTGAACGGCGCGATCGCCGAAGGGCAACGCCCGGTGCGCATACTGGAAGACTGCCTCAACGGCCGCCGCACGGTCTGGGACGATCCCTTCAAGCCGGGCCGCAACGGCATCCAGGGCCTGGCGCAGCGCATCGAGATGCACTCGCCGCTGGCACTGGTGATCCTGATGCTCGGCAGCAACGATTTCCAGTCCATGCACCCGCATCACGCCTGGCACGCCGCGCAAGGCATCGGCGCCCTGCTCGACACCATCCGCGGCGCGCCGATCGAGCCCGGCATGCCCGTACCGCCGGTGCTGGTGCTGGTGCCCCCGCCCATCACCACGCCGCGCGGGCCGCTGGCGCCGAAATTTGCCGGTGGCGAGCACAAATGCGTGGGGCTGGCGCAAGCCTTCCAGGAAGTCTGCCGCGCGCGCGGATGCGACTGTTTCGACACTGGCACGGTGATCCACAGCAGCGAAGTCGACGGCGTGCACCTGGACGCCGCCGACCATATCGCGCTGGGCGATGCGCTGGTGCCCGTGGTCAATGCCTTGCTGGTGCCAATGCGCGCCTGAAGCCCTCGCCGGCACCGCTTTCAGCCTTGCGCATCACAGGCGCCGAGTACAACACTCCTGACAGTACTTGTCAGGAGGGCCGGCGCACAATCCCGTTCTTCGGGCGTGATGCTTCCATGCGGGCTCCGCCCCCATTTCAAGCAGGAGACTGCGATGCAATTGCTGATCAATATCGACGTCGACGACCTCGCGCACGGCATCGGCTTCTACCAGCACGGCCTCGGGCTGCGCCTGGCGCGCAAGCTGTTCGACGGCTCCGTGGCGGAAATGCTGGGCGGCAGCGCACCGATCTACCTGCTGGCCAAGGCGCAGGGCACCAGGCCCAGCACGCGCGCCGATGGCCGGCGCGACTATCGCCGGCACTGGACGCCGGTGCATCTCGACTTTGTGGTGGAGGACCTGGAAAGCGCAGTGGAACGCGCGCTGGAAGCCGGTGCCGAACTGGAGGACTGGCCGCAGGATTTCGCCTGGGGGCGGCAGGCGATGCTGTCCGACCCTTTTGGCCATGGGCTGTGCTTTATCGAGTGGAAGGGTGAAGGCTATGGCCCGGCCGAGGCGGGAGAGCAAGCCAGGGAGGCCGTGTTGCAGGACCGGTAGCCTGACGTGCGCCGGGCATTGCCGCCCAGGCAACGCCCGCGCCTTATGCGAGTGCCTGATGCGAGTGCCTTATGCGAGTGCAAGCGTCAAATGCCCTACCGGCTCTGCCGCAAGCGTGACTTTGATTTCGATGTCGTAACCCAGCCGGGTAAGGCACTCCATCAATTTGCGTTCGGACAAATTGGCGAAGTCACCTCGCAGCATGCTCGACACCTTCGGCTGCGCAATGCCCATCCGGCGCCCCGCTTCTTCCTGGGTCAGCCCGAGGCGACGCACGGCGCGCGCGATCTCGATCACGAGGCCGGATTTGATCTTGAGTTTCTCGGTATCGGGCAGGCCCAGGTCGGCAAAGACATTGCCGGAGCCCGTTTCGATCTCGATGCCGTCAATCGTGCGCTTTGCCATGCCTCTAGCTCCTTTGCGTGCGCCTCTGCCACATTCAGCCTGGCGCGAATGATGTCCATCTCTTCTCTCGGTGTCGCAATCCCGCGCTTGGAATCCGCTGCGCGGCCTCCTGCAGTTGCGCCAGGGTCAGCTCGCGGCCTTGCAGGTCGGCAAGCCGCCATGCGCCACGGCTGCGCGCGGCGTCGGGCCGGGGTCCGGATTCAATGTTTGCAAAATCAGGTCGTGGGAGTAGAGACGGATGCATTGTTCCGTGGGACCGCGGCACAGGGCGTGGGCGCCGTCTGAATTGGCGCAGGGAAATTTCTGCGCGCAGTGATGCGGCGAACGGCCATCCACAAAAGTGGATATGCAAGCGCGGTTTGCTTCGTTGGTGGCGCGACAACCTTGTTCTATCGTGTCTCGGGTGCAACATTGAGAAGACAACCCGGCATGCCCAACTTCGGTCCGGATCTGAGCGATCCCTTCGTCGCCCGCGCAGTGGTGCTGCGCGAGGCCTTCCATACCGATGCCGTCGCCCGCGACAAGGCTGGCGGCCGGCCCATCGAACCAATCCGCTTGCTCAAGGAAAGCGGCCTGCTCTCAGCCGGCATTCCCACGGCGTACGGCGGGGGCGGTGCCTCATGGCTGTCGCTGCTGCGCGTGGTGCGGGAATTCGCGCGTACCGATGGCTCGCTGGCCCACCTGTTCGGCTACCACCATCTGCCCGTGCACGCCGTGCAGGCGCGCGGCACGCCCGCGCAGCAGGAGCGCTGGCTGCGCGCCGCTGCCAAGGAGCAATGGCTGTGGAGCAACTCGGGCAATGCGCTGTCGAAAACGTCCAGCGCGCAGCGCGCGCCCAGCAACGATGGCTGGCTGGTCACGGGATTCCGGCCCTTCTCCAGCGGCAGCCATGTGGCGGACGTGATCCAGCTTGCCTGGGAGAATGCGCTCGGCCAGCGCCTGATGGGCGTGGTGCCGGCGGATCGCGCGGGCATCGTGGTCGAGGATGACTGGGACGGCATCGGCCAGCGCCAGACCGGCAGCGGCACCGTGACGTTCAACGGCGTGCTGGTGCGCGACGACGAGCTGCTTGGCAAGCCTGACGATCCGCTCACCCCTTTCGCATCGCTCACCACGCTGTTGCAGCAAAGCGTGCTGCTCAATGTGTTCGTCGGCACGGCACAGGGCGCGCTGGACGAAGGCCGCGCCTACACCGCCACGCAATCGCGTCCGTGGATCCACTCGGGCGTGGAGCGCCATGTCGATGATCCGTGGATCCAGCGCAAATACGGTGAGCTCGCCATCCGCACCTTGGCGGCGACCGAGCTGGCCGACCAGGCGGCGCGCAGCCTGGATGCGATCTATGGCTACGGACAGGCGCTGACGCTGGCGCAGCGCGGGCCGGTAGCCATCGAGCTGGCTACCGCCAACCTGTACGCCGGGGAGACCGGACTGGCCGTATCGAACGAGATCTTCGAGGTGATGGGCGCGCGTTCTGCCACCAACGCCAATGGCTTCGACCGCTTCTGGCGCAACGTGCGCACCCACACGCTGCACAACCCGGCCGAGTACAAGAAACGCACGGTGGGCACATGGTTGCTCACGGGCGAATTCCCCTCGCCTGCCATCTATCGCTGAACCCGCCGAACACCATGAGCCGCGACTGCTGGCCTGCGCGCCCAACATTCGATTACGGCTACCGACCGAGACCCCATCATGACCGCCAACGTCGCCTATCTCCACGCACAGGCTGAATCAGCGCCCACGCTGTTCGAGCCCGATACCAGCAACCCATTCATCGCCCGCGCCGTCGCACTGCGCGATCGCTTCGCCGAAGACGCCATCGCCCGCGACCAGGCCGGCGGGAAACCGGCGGAGCAGATTCGCTTGCTCAAGGAGCACGGCCTGCTTGCGCTGCTGCTGCCACACGAAATCGGCGGCCAGGGCGAAACCTGGTCGACCGTGCTGCGCATCACGCGCCTGTTCGCGCAGGTGGATGGCTCGCTCGGCCATCTGTTCGGCTATCACTACAGCAGCCTGCTGAGCCCGCGCTTGCGCAACGCGCCGCAGAAGGCCTTGAGCCTGTGGCGCCGCTCGGCCGAGGGCAACTGGTTCTGGGGCAACACGGCGAACAGCCTTTCCAAGAGCCTGTTTGGCCGGCGCGAAGGCGAATGGTTCGTGCTGGACGGCTATCGCCCCTTCACTTCCGGTTCGCATGTGGCCGACTTCCTGGCGATTGCCTGGGAAGACGCCGACAGCGGCGAGCGCCGCTTTGCCGCGATTCCCGCGGACCGCCAAGGCATCGTGATCGAGGACGACTGGGACGGCATCGGCCAGCGCCAGACCGGCAGCGGCCGCGTCACCTACCGGGGTGTGCGCGTGCACGAGAGCGAAGTGCTCGGCCAGCCAGTGCCGTTGAACCCCACCGGCGCGCCGGCCGAGCCCTACCGCACGGTCACGCCGCTGCAGCAGCAAAGCGTGCTGCTCAATGTGTTTATCGGCACGGCGCAGGGCGCGCTGCGCGCGGGGCGCGAATACACGGTGCATCAGTCGCGCCCGTGGATCCACTCGGGCGTGGAGCGCCATGTCGACGACCCGTGGGTGCGCCGGCAATACGGCGAGCTCTGGGTCAAGACCCAGGCCGCCACCGCGCTGGCCGACCGCGCGCTGCTTGCGCTCGACGGCGTGATTGCGCGCGGAGAAGCGCTCGCCGCCGAGGAACGCGGCGCAGCGGCCGTGGCCATCGCGGCGGCCAACGTGCTGGCTGGCGAGGTCGCGCTGCAGGTCTCCAGCGAGATCTTCGAGGTCACCGGCGCACGCTCGGCGGTGCGCAAGACCGGCCTGGACCGCTTCTGGCGCAACGTGCGCATCCATACCCTGCACAACCCGTCCGAGTACAAGACCCGCAACGTCGGCCGCTGGGTGCTGGGCGAAGGCCATCCCGAACCGGGGACCTACCAATGAGTGCATCGAACCGAGCGCGCCAGCTCCACCTCAATATCAACATCCTGCACTCGGGCTTCGTGCCGTCGGCCTGGCGGCTGCCCGAGAGCGATCCCACCGCCTTTACCGACGTGCGGCACTACATCCGCGTGGCGCAGATTGCCGAAGCCAGCAAGCTCGACGCGGTGTTCCTGGCGGACAACGCCGCCATCGTCGACCAGATCCATTTCCGCCCGATCCCCGCGCTGGAGCCGACGGTGCTGCTGGCCTGCATCGCGGCGGCGACCACGCATATCGGCCTGGTCGGCACGGCGTCCACCAGCTACAACGAGCCCTACAACATCGCGCGTCGCTTTGCCACGCTGGACCATGTGAGCGCGGGGCGCGCCGGCTGGAACGTGGTCACCACGGCCGATGTGCCCTCGGCGCGCAACTTCGGGCGCGATGCGGCACCGGACCACGCGCAGCGGTATGCGCGCGCATCCGAGTTCACCACGGTCGTCAAGGCGCTGTGGGACAGCTGGGAGGACGACGCCTTTATCGGCGACAAGGCATCGGGCCGCTTCGTCGACACCGCCAAGGTGCAGCCGATCGCGCACCATGGCGAGCATTTCAGCGTGCAGGGGCCGCTCAACCTGCCGCGCTCGCCGCAAGGCCATCCGGTGCTGGTGCAGGCCGGCGGCTCCGCCGACGGGCGCGAGCTGGCCGCACGCCATGCCGAGGCCGTGTTCTCGGCGTCGCAATCCTTCGAGGAATCGCTGGCCTACGGGCGCGAGCTGAAAGCGCGCGCGCAGGCGCTCGGGCGCGGGCCCGACGCCGTGCGGGTGCTGGCGGGCCTGACCACCATCATCGGCGCCACCGAAGCGCAGGCACGCCAGCGGCGCGACGCGCTGATCGACCTGATTCCCTGGGACTATAGCCTGGCGCGGCTGGCCGGCACGCTGGGCATTACGCCGGACCGCCTGAAGCTGGACGAGCGGCTGCCGGACCACCTTGTCCTGCCCGCCAACGGCAATGGCAACCACACCTTCTTCAACGCCACGCTGGCGCTGGCGCGGCGCCATGGCTACACCGTGCGCGAACTGATCCGCGAGCTGGCGGGCGGCGGCGGGCATCGCGTGATCGTGGGCACGCCTGAGCAAATCGCCGACGACATCGAGCACTGGTTCCGGCATGGCGCGGCGGATGGCTTCAACCTGATGCCGGATGCGCTGCCCGACGGGCTGCAGGACTTTGTCGACGGCGTGGTGCCGATCCTGCAACGGCGCGGCATCTTCCGCACGGAGTACGAAGGCAGCACGCTGCGCGAGCACCTGGGGCTGGCACGGCCACAGGGCCGGCAAAGCGCTCGCAAGGCCGCCTGATATCCCCTGATCCAAGCAAACAACAGACACCAGCAAATAACCGACAAGCAATCATGGCTCAACGTAACGGTTTACTCAGCCTGGGCGCCTTCCTTTACCCCAGCGGCCACCATATCGCCGCCTGGCGCCATCCCGATGCCAAGGCCGACGCGGGCATCGACTTCAAGCACTACGTCGCGCTCGCCCAGGCCGCCGAGGCGGCGAAGTTCGACCTGGTCTTCCTGGCCGACGGTGTAGGCACGCGCGGCGACGATGTCGAGTTCCTCAGCCGCACCGCGCACAGCTACCAGGCGCAGTTCGAGCCCATCACGCTGCTATCCGCGCTGGCCGCGGTGACCGATCGCATCGGCCTGGTCGGCACCGCCTCGACGAGCTTCAACGAGCCCTATCACGTGGCGCGCAAGTTCGCCTCGCTGGACCATATCTCGGGCGGGCGCGCCGGCTGGAACCTGGTCACCTCGTCCAACGAGCACGAAGCCCGCAACTTCAACCGCGACCACCATTTCGCCCATGCCGACCGCTACGAGCGCGCTGCCGAGTTCGCCGACGTGGTCACCGGGCTGTGGAACAGCTGGGAAGACGATGCCTTCCTGCGTGACAAGGCCAGCGGCCGCTACTACGAGCCCGCCAGGCGCCATGTGCTGCGCCACAAGGGCAAGCATTTCTCGGTGCAGGGGCCGCTCAACGTGTCGCGCACGCCGCAGGGCCATCCGGTCGTGGTACAGGCCGGCTCCTCCGAAGCCGGCAAGGAACTGGCCGCACGCACAGGCGAAGCCGTGTTCACGGCGCAGCAGACCGTGGAGGATGCCGTGGCCTTCTACGCCGACGTCAAAGGCCGGCTCGCGAGGTATGGGCGCGAGCCGGACGACCTGAAGATCCTGCCCGGCGTATTCCCCGTGGTGGGCCAGAGCGAAAGCGAAGCCAAGGAGAAATTCGAGCAGCTGCAAGCGCTGATCGACCCCGTGGTCGGCCTGGCGCTGGTGTCCGGCCTGACCGGCGGCTTCGACCTGTCGGGCTATGCGCTCGATGGCCCGATTCCCGAGCTGCCCGAGACCAATGCCAGCAAGAGCCGCCAGCGGCTCGTGATCGACCTGGCGCGGCGCGAGAACCTGACCATCCGCCAGCTCTACCAGCGCGTTGCGGGTGCCCGCGGCCACTGGCAGGTGATCGGCACGCCAGAGCAGATCGTCGACCAGCTCGAAGAGCGCTTCCGCAAATACGGCGCCGACGGCTACAACATCATGTCGCCGGTGCTGCCGGGCGGGCTCACCGATTTCATCGCACTGGTGCTGCCGGAGCTGCGCCGCCGCGGCCTGTTCCGCGCGGAGTACGACGGCAGCACGCTGCGCGAGCACCTTGGGCTCAAGCGCCCCGCGCATCCAGCCGCTTCCTCCAGATCCGCCGCCCAAACCCTTGCCGCTGCCGCATGACTACTACCTCTTCCCTCTCCGCTTCCGACCCCGATTTCCTCGCGCGTGAAACACTGCGCCTGCTCGGTCCCGCGCCAGACAACTGGGTGCCGGACCACGCCGGCATCGACCACAACGTGGCCGTCGTCGGCGGCGGCCAGAGCGGCAGCGCCTACGCCTTCGCGCTGCGCCGCGCGGGCATCGGCCGCGTGACGGTGCTGGACGCCGCGCCCGACGGCGCGTTGGCCGGCGTCTGGCGCACGCGCGCCCGCATGCAGAAGCTGCGCACGCCCAAGAACCTGGTCGGGCCGGAGCTTGGCCTGCCCACGCTGGGCTTCCAGGCCTGGTATGAAGCGCGGCACGGGGCCGAGGCCTATGCCGCCATCGACCGCATTCCTCGCCTGGCCTGGGCCGATTACCTGGACTGGTACCGGAGCTTCCTCGGCGTGCAGGTGCGCTATGCCACACGGGTGGTACGCATCGAACCCGTAACCGGCGCCGCGGTGCAGCACTTCCGGCTGCATCTGGAAGTGAATGGGCAGCCGCGCATCGAGACGGCGCGCAAGGTCATCCTGGCCAATGGCGTGGCCGGCAATGGCGCACCGTTCGTGCCAGCCGTGCTGTCGCGGGCCGTGGCCGCCGGGCTGGCCGCGCATACGGCCGATGCCATCGACTTCGACGCGCTGCGCGGCAAGACGGTCGCCGTGCTGGGCGCGGCGGCATCCGCCTTCGACGCCGCCGCCGTGGCGCTGGAATCCGGCGTGGCTGCCGTGCACCTGTTCGCGCGCCGCGACCATATCGCCGCCACGCCGGTATCGCGCGTGCGCGCCTACCCCGGCCTTTACGACAACTACCACGCCCTGCCCGACGCCACGCGCTGGGAGCAAGCCATCCGCTATCGCCGCGCCGGCTCCACGCCACCGGCCGACTCCGTTGAGCGGGTGCTCAAATTCCCGCAATTCCATTTGCACCTGGGCACGTCGCTGTCCGGCGCCGAGGTGGAATCCGGCCGCATCGTCACCCAGGTGCAAGGCGAGACCCTGCGCTTCGACTTCGCGATTGCCGGCACGGGCTATCTGGTAGATCCGTCGGCTCGTCCGGAACTGGCCGACATCGCGCCGCATATCCTGCGTTGGCGAGACCGCTATGCAGCCCCGGCCGACGCACGCGACGACGAACTCGCCGCGTCGCCCTATCTGGGCAGCGGCCTTGAGTACCTTGAGAAAACACCAGGCGCCGCGCCGTGGCTGCGCAATCTCCACGTGCACAACCCTGCTGGCTTCGCCAGCGTCGGCGTGCCGCTGGGCGATGTGCCCAGCATGCGGCGCGATATCCCAGGCTCTGTCGCCCGCATCAGCCGCGATCTGCTGCTGGCGGACCTGGCGCTGCATGAACAGCGGATTCGCGGCGACGTGCCGGCGGATTTTGGTGCGGCGCTTTATGCGGGTGCGCTGTGGAAGCCAGCTGATGCCACGCTAGCTGCGGCGTGAGGCGAGGACGCGTGACAGGGAGGCCGTGGCCAGCATCTCCGGCACCGGCTGCCTTCGGCTATCGGGCCACGTTGACCCGATAGCATCGGCGCGATCCGCCTGATCCGCCTGATCAGTGATGAAGCAAAAGTACCAGGAAGAGAACGGAGGCGAGAAGACTCAGCACGGACCGGACCGCATGTAGCCTTCCCCATTTGTCCAGCAGGATCCGCGTTTCAGCCGAAGCGAGCTCGCGCTTGCCCTCAAGCAGTTGCGCGTTGACATGCTTGATCACGAGCAAGGTGAACGGCACAACGCTGCCGATGAGCACCGCGCCAATCAGCCACATCGTGCCGCCCCCGAGCAGCCCTGAGGCCACACCCGCGAGACAGCTCAGGATTGCCAGCGGCGCCTGCATCAGCGTTGCGCGCTTGTAGCTTGGCGCCCAGACCGTTGCCGCCGTTTTCGTGTCACATCCCATCCGCGCGGGATGCTCGACAAACGTAATGTAGACCGCTGCGCCCGAGAACAGGATGCAGCAAAAGGTAGCGATAAACTGGGCAGCCTGAAGCATCGTCGCCTCTCCTGCTGGAATGAGCATTCCAAGCCTTATCGATCGGCGTGAGCAGATCGCGGAAAAATTCCGGCAAGAGCAAGCCTGGTCCGGATCATGTTACGCCAGATGGCATGGGCGCGAATCGCGTCGGCTTACCTTGAGCCTGGAAATAAAAAACCCGCAGCACCAGGCTGCGGGTTTCTTAACGCCGAGGCAGGCGCCCCGGCAAGGCCAGTGCTGCCAGCCCGATCAGATCTCTTCGTACAGCGGCAGCGTCAGGAACTCAGCAAAGTCTTCCGACGTCGACATCTGCTCGAAGATCTGCCCGGCGCGGTCATACGTCTTGGTGTCGCCACCGACGAATGCCTTGACCTTGGCCAGCTCTTCCGGGATCAGCGCGCGCACCATCTCCGCGGTCACCTTGCGGCCATCTTCCAGCTTGCCCTTGGGCGAGCGGATCCACTGCCACACCTGCGAGCGCGAGATCTCGGCGGTGGCGGCGTCTTCCATCAGGTTGTGGATGGGCACGCAGCCGTTGCCGGCCAGCCAGGAGCCGAGGTAGTGGATGCCGACGTTGATGTTCATGCGCAGGCCGGCTTCCGTGATCGGGGTTTCCGGCTGGAAGTCCAGCAGGTCCTTGGCCGCCACGTTGACGTCGTCGCGCTGCTTGTCGAACTGGTTGGGCTTGTCGCCCAGGACTGCCACGAATTCCTTCATGGCCGGCTCGACCAGGCCCGGGTGCGCCACCCAGCCGCCGTCGTAGCCGTCGGTGGCATCGCGCTTCTTGTCGTTGATGATGCCTTGCATGGCGATGGCGTTCTTTTCCGGATCGTTCTTGATCGGGATCAGGGCGCTCATGCCGCCGATGGCGGGCGCGCCGCGCTTGTGGCAGGTCTTGAGCAGCAGCAGCGCGTACGAGCGCATGAACGGCGCGGTCATGGTGACCTTGGCGCGGTCGGCCAGGCAGAAGTTCTTGTCGACCTTGAACTTCTTGATGCACGAGAAGATGTAGTCCCAGCGGCCGGCATTCAGGCCAGCGCTGTGCTCGCGCAGCTCATACAGGATTTCTTCCATCTCGAAGGCGGCCAGGATCGTTTCGATCAGCACGGTTGCCTTGACGGTGCCTTGCGGCAGGCCGATTTCGTTCTGGGCCATGACGAAGACGTCGTTCCACAGGCGGGCTTCGAGGTGGCTTTCCATCTTCGGCAGGTAGAAGAAGGGGCCGGCGCCGCGTGCGATCTGTTCCTTGGCGTTATGGAACAGGAACAGCGCAAAGTCGAAGATGCCGCCGGAGACGCGCTGGCCGTCGATGGTGACGTGCTTTTCATCGAGGTGCCAGCCGCGGGGGCGCACCTGCAGCGTGGCGATCTTGTCGGCCAGCTTGTAGTGCTTGCCGTTGGAGTCCAGCGTGAGGGTGCGGCGCACGGCGGCCTTGAGGTTGACCTGGCCCTGCAACTGGTTGTGCCAGTTGGGGGTGTTGGAGTCCTCGAAGTCGGTCATGTAGCTGTCCGCGCCGGAGTTGAACGCGTTGATGACCATCTTGGCTTCGACCGGGCCGGTGATTTCCACGCGGCGGCAATGCAGTGCCGGCGGCACCGGCGCGACCTTCCAGTCGCCTTCGCGCACGCTCTTGGTTTCCGGCAGGAAGTCGGGCAGCTCGCCGGCGTCCAGGCGCTTGGTGCGCTCGACGCGGGCGGCCAGCAGTTCCTGGCGGCGCGGCTCGAAGGCGCGATGCAGTTTGTCCACCAGGGCCAGTGCGGCCGGCGAGAGGATGTCTTCGTAGGCCGGCAGGATTTCGCCGGTAATCTTCATGCCCGCAGGCAGCGTGATGGCCATCAGTGTTCTCCTGTGATCGATGGTTGAGTTGGGGTGCCCGCCGTCAAACCGCCGCACCTTGGGTGCGCACGAATTCGAGCAGGTCGTTCATGTCGTGCCCGGTGCCGGAAGGGCTCACATCGAGCCGCTCCGCCGGATGACCGGCACGATTGATCCAGAACGTGGTGTAGCCGTACCAGGTGGCGCCGCAAGCGTCCCAGCCATTGGACGAGACGAAGAGGATCTCCCCGGCCGGCACGCCAAATGCCTTGGGGCCCAGCGCGTAGGCCTCGGGCGCGGTCTTGTACATGCGCACCGCATCGACCGACAGCACGTGGTCGAACAGCCCGTGCATGCCGGCGCTCTTGACCGAGATGTCCAGCATCTCGGGGTTGCCGTTGGAAAGAATGCCCAGCGGCAGCCCGGCGGCCCGCAGGCGCTTGAGCGCCCCGAGGTTTTCCGGGAAGGCCGACAGGCACGCGTACTCCTTGAGCAGCTGCGCCTCCAAGGCCGGGTCCAGCACCAGTTGCAGGCGCTCGGCCGCATAACGCAGCGCATCCACCGTAAGCGCCCAGAACGGCTTGTAGTATGCGCCGTCGGGGGCGGCCATCGAGCGAATGCGGGTGTAGTCGATCTGCCGCTCGCGCCACAGCAATGCCAGCGCCTCGCCCTTGCCCGGAAACAATTGCTCCGCGCGCGCGGTGACGGAATACACGTCGAACAGCGTGCCGTAGGCATCGAAGACGACTGCGCGGATCTTTTGCATGAGCTGGAGCGGTTCCTTTGGACAAACCCGGCAAAGCCGGCAAGCCAACACCACTGCGTGGGCCTGTACACCAATGAATGCATAGCATTGTAGGGAGACGTTGCAGTGCGGCAAAGTCGGTCAGGGTCACTTGATCTTTTACTTTTACCCCACTAATCTTCGCTAACGGTGTAAAGATAAGGCACCAAATCCACCCCATTACCTCACCCACCCTGTCTTTTGGGCGGCATGAGGCACAAAACTGGCGAGCTTCGTGGATCATTTCAAACAATTGGAGACCTTCGTCTCGGTAGCCGCTCGGGGCAGCCTTTCGGCGGCCGCGGCGGCTGAAGGCGTGGCGCCCGCCATCATCGGCCGGCGCATCGATGCGCTGGAAGAGCGCCTGGGCGTCAAGCTGCTGCTGCGCACCACCCGCAAGATCAGCCTCACCTTCGAGGGCTCGGCCTTCCTGGAAGACTGCCAGCGCATCCTCAACGACCTGCACAACGCCGAGGCCAGCGTCTCGGCCGGCGGCGTCAAGGCCAGCGGCCACCTGCGCGTGACCGCGCCGGCGGGCTACGGGCGCAAGCACGTGGCGCCCCTGGTGCCGCTGTTCATCGAATCGCACCCGGATGTGACCATCACGCTGGACCTGTCGGACCGCGTGGTGGATCTCGTCAACGAGGGCTTCGACTGCGCCATCCGCCTGGGCGACCTGCCCGACTCCAGCCTGGTGTCGATCCGCCTGGCGGAGAACCGGCGCGTGGTGGTGGCGTCTCCCGAATACCTGGCGCGCCATGGCGTGCCCGCCGTGCCCGAGGATCTCACCCGCCACAACTGCCTGGCCTTCGGCGCCAGCGCCAACGTGCAGCGCGGCTGGGCCTTCCAGCAGGAGGGCCGCCAGGTGACAGTCAAGGTGGGCGGCACCATGGAATGCACCGATGGCGCGGTGCTGCACGCGTGGTGCCTGCATGGCCACGGGCTGGCATGGCGCTCCTGGTGGGAGGTCGGGCAGGAAATTGCCAGTGGCCGGCTGGTCACGGTGCTCGACGAATTCCAGGCGCCGCCGATCGGCATCCACGCTGTCTTTCCGCAGCGCAAGCACCTGCCGCTGCGGGTGCGGCTATTCATCGACCACCTGAAGAACACTTATGGGAATCCGGCCTACTGGCGCCGCGCGGAACAGGCATCCGCCGCCAGCAAGCCGCAACTGGCGGTCAATTCGTAGTTCGATTTGATTTAGGGCAATGCTGCATGCGCCACCCCTGCCTACAATGAAACCTGACAGGTGCCATGCGGCCTGCCTCCGTCCACACGTCAATTCGGTCCACGCGGTCCATTCGCCCCAAAGGAGTCCAGCATGTTCAAGCACATCCTGCTACCCACCGACGGTTCGGAACTGTCCAAGAAGGCCATCGACGGCGCGCTGGAGCTGGCCAAGACAATCAACGCGCGAGTCACCGCCTATGTCTGCCTGGAGGAATATCCCTACACGCCGTTCAGCGAGATCGTGGTGGAGGCGCCCCAGGCCTTCCGGGACCGCATCGAAAGCCAGGCCAAGCTGTACCTGAAGGAAGTGGAAACCGCCGCCAGGGCCGACGGCATCAGCTTCGACGCCGACATGTCCACCTTTGCCGTGCCCTACCTGGGCATCATCGACGCGGCCGAGCGCCATGGCTGCGACGTGATCTTCATGGCCTCGCACGGCAGGCGCGGCTTGTCGGGCTTGCTGCTGGGCAGCGAAACCCAGAAGGTGCTGACGCACACCGACATCCCGGTGATCGTGTATCGCTAAGTGCGCCCTGGCGCCGGGCGCCAGTCAACAAAAAGGCTGGCCACCCCGAGCGGGGCAGCCAGCCTTTTTGCTTGATCGGCCCGCCGATGCGGCCAGGCCGGCCAGGATCAGCTGCTCTTCTTGATGCGGTCTTCGATGTGCTTGGCGCGGTCTTCCGAGCCCGGGTGCGACGAGAACATGCTGGACTTGCCGCCATCGAGCTTGGCCAGCTTCTGGAACGCCGTGACCAGGCCGCGGGTGCTGGCCTTGTTCTTGGTCAGCACGTCGAACGAGTAGTCGTCCGCGGCGCTTTCCTGCGTTTGCGAGAATTGCGCGTTGATCAGCTGCTCGCCCATTTCGCCCAGTTGCGAGGCCGACAGCGCGGCCACGGTGCCGCCGGCGGCGGCCAGCGCGCCGCGCGCGGCCATGGCGGCGTACGCCACCTGCATCTTGTTCTTGGTGTGGCCCAGCGCCACGTGGCCCAGCTCATGCCCCACCACGCCGCGCACTTCGTCGTCGGTCATCATGTCCATCAGGCCGCTGTACACGCGCACGCAGCCGTTGGCCATGGCCCAGGCGTTGACGTCCTTGGTCAGGTAGACCTTGGCGTTGACGCTGGGCAGGTCGCCCGATTGCAGGCCCGACATGATCTTGGTCAGGCGCTTGCTGTAGGTGCTGTTGGCGGCCGCGATCTTGTTGGTCTTATCGAGCTCTGCGCAAGACTGGTCGGACATGGTCTTGACGTCGCCGTCGCTCAGCGAGGCCGCCTTGAACATCGACGTGCCGGCGCCCAACATGCCGTCAACATTGGTGCCGGCGCAGCCGACCACAAAGGCGGATAGAGCAACGATGGCCGCCAGGGAGAGTTTGTGCTTCATGATTGATCTTCTTCTTGGGATGTGCACCGACCGGGTTGCCTGCCAGTGACTTATATGGACATGTGCCGGTGGCTCACCGGCGACCTGCTGCGCGCCTCTTCTGGCACACGGCGGAATCATATCGCTGAAATCGTCCCAAGTGAACCGAAAATGTCCGAATCGATACAGACACAATATTTGACATTTCCACGCATACCGGCCTTTGCTCTCCCTTTCCGGGCCGGGCGCCTGCCAGCCTGGCGCCAAAAAGCAAAAAACCGCGCCGTCCCTGAGAGGGAGACGGCGCGGCGCCTAATTGAGGGGCGTGATGGTCGCACGCCCTTCAGGTGACCAGCTACTGATCTGAAGATCTGAAGCGTCAGGCCACTTTCTTGTCGTCGAAGAATTGTTCGTCTTCGGTCGAACCCTTGAGGGCGGTCGTGGACGACTGGCCGCCTTCGATGGTCTGGGTCACGGCGTCGAAGTAACCCGTGCCGACTTCGCGCTGGTGCTTGACGGCGGTGAAGCCCTTCTCGGCTGCCTTGAACTCGTTTTCCTGCAGTTCGACGAAGGCGCTCATCTGGTTGCGGGCATAGCCGTAGGCCAGGTTGAACATCGAGTAGTTCAGCGAGTGGAAGCCGGCCAGCGTGATGAACTGGAACTTGTAGCCCATGGCGCCCAGTTCCTTCTGGAACTTGGCGATGGTGGCGTCGTCCAGGTTCTTCTTCCAGTTGAACGACGGCGAGCAGTTGTAGGCCAGCATCTTGCCCGGGAACTTGGCGTGGACGGCTTCGGCAAACTTCTTGGCGAACTCCAGGTCCGGCTTGCCGGTTTCGCACCACACCAGGTCGGCCACTTCCGCGTAGGCCAGGGCACGGGCGATCGATTGCTCGATACCCGGCTTGGTGCGGTAGAAGCCTTCCACCGTCCGCTCGCCGGTGCAGAACGGGCGATCGCGCTCGTCCACGTCCGAGGTCAGCAGGTCGGCGGCTTCCGCGTCGGTACGGGCGATCACCAGGGTCGGCACGCCGGACACGTCGGCGGCCAGGCGCGCGGCGGTCAGCTTGGCAACGGCTTCACGCGTCGGCACCAGCACCTTGCCACCCATGTGGCCGCACTTCTTGACCGAAGCCAGCTGGTCTTCGAAGTGAACGCCGGCAGCGCCCGCGTCGATCATCGACTTCATCAGCTCGAAGGCGTTCAGCACGCCGCCGAAACCGGCTTCGGCATCAGCCACGATCGGTGCGAAGAAATCGGTGTCGCCCTTGCCTTCGCTCCACTGGATCTGGTCGGCGCGCTGGAAGGTGTTGTTGATGCGGCGAACCACTTGCGGCACCGAGTTGGCCGGGTACAGCGACTGGTCGGGGTACATTTCGCCGGCCAGGTTAGCGTCGCCTGCGACTTGCCAGCCCGACAGGTAGATGGCCTTGAGGCCAGCCTTGACCTGTTGCATGGCCTGGTTGCCAGTCAGCGCGCCCAGCGTGTTGACGAACGGCTCGGTGTTCAGCAGGTGCCACAGCTTCTCGGCACCGCGGCGGGCCAAGGTGTGCTCGATCTGCACGGAGCCGCGCAGGCGCACGACGTCATCGGCGGTGTAGTGACGCGCGACGCCCTTCCAGCGGGGATTGGTATCCCATTCTTTTTGCAGGTTCTTTGCTTCGGTTTCGCGGGACATTTCACTCTCCTAGTGTTTAAGGCGGGATGGCATTGAAAACTTGCGACTGGCTTGGCGGACCGTGGTGCCGACTTGCCGACCGGGGCACTTTCGGGGGGTGTTCAGGAGGCGCTGATTTGCTGGCCTCGCCACCCCTGTTTTTTGCCGCTCAGGTCATGTGTCTTATATAAGAGTGTAGGGAAACGTCCCGCGTCGCAACAGGTCGGAATGCAGTCCTTGCTTAGTTTTTTTCTTATTTATAATCAATGGCTTGTGAGATATTTTTCACGATGTGGCAGGCAATCTTCCATCATGAGAAATGCCCGTTGTGCCTCGCATCTACATTTTTTGCCGCGCAAAACATCATTCCGCATTATGAAATTTCGGAATTTGGCGCCATCCGTGCCTGCCGCAATGCCAGCGGTTCCGGGCCGCCATCGATATGCCCGGCCAGGTCCCGCACCATCGCGGCCATGGCGGCGGGGTCCGCCAGCAGCAGCCAGTGCCGCGCGCTGACCTCCCGGCGCCACCAGCGCCCCACCCAGCGCGACAGATCCTCGGAGAGCGCCGGCCTGACATAACGATCCAGCAGCGGCACGATCACCTGCACCGGCGCGTGGGCGTGGCGCTCGCCCGGAGAAAGCAGGCGCGGCAGCATATTGGCGCGGTACAGCGCCAGCCCAAAGCAGCCGTCCGCGATCTGGGTGGGATTCCGATCCGCATCGATACGCTCGGTCCGCTTCAGGTAAAGCGGCCAGGCGCGGCCCATCCAGAGCCGCCAGCTGAGTTCCGGCAGCCACGGCAGGTGGAAGAGATAGATGTACCAGGACGAGGCCATCTGCCGCAGCGAGCGCGAAAGCGCCGTGAACGACAGGCGCCGGTTTCCCCGCATCCAGTGGCCGACATGGTCCAGGCAAGGCCCGGAGCACGACGTGAACGAGGCGATGCGGCCGCGCAGGCGTGGCTCGGTGACAAACTCCCAGCACTGGATCGAGCCCCAGTCATGGCCGACCAGGTGGACGGGCGCATGCGGCGAGACGGCATCGATCACCGCGCTGAAGTCTTGCGCCAGCCGCTCCAGGCGGTAGGCCGCCACGCCTTTGGGCGCCGAAGAGCCGCCGGCGCCGCGCACGTCATAGGCAACTACGTAATAGTCATTGGCCAGCAGCGGCGCCACGCCATGCCAGACGGCGCTGTTGTCCGGATAGCCGTGCACCAGCACGATGGCCGGGCGCGCGGGATCGCCCCAGGTCTTGACGGCAAGCCGCACGTCGCCGGACTGGACGAAGCGCTGGTTGGGAAGGGAGTTGGAAGCGTGCATGCTTGACCATGACATCGGACGATGGAATGGTTGCCGATGCTACGCCAAGACCCGCCGCGCGGCGAGCGCGCGGCGTGGCGTTTCAAACGCGAGCGAGCTCGTGCCCCGTTCCGTTGTTAACGGATCTATATTTTTGCAGGATGTTGGTATCGACGCACGGGAGACGCCAACATGCCAATGGGACGAGCGAAGCTTCTGCAGCGGGCGAGCCAAATAGTGAGATAGCCAAGCGACTGCAGGTTACGCGTGCCACGGGGGGGGTAGATGGCATACGCGGTTCCTTGAGGGGCGCCTCAATGGCCTGTACGACGAATTGCGTCCCGGCAAGCCACGCACCATCGACGACGAGCGCGTCGCGGAACTCATCAAGACGACGCTGCATACCAAGCCGGCTGACGGTTCCACCCATTGGACCGCGCGCGCGGTGGCTGCAGAGACTTCGATATCGTCCACCAGCGTGCATCGCTATTGGGTGTCGCTTGTGGGTGGGGTTTTCATGCATCTAGCTGCTGCCGCGGCTGTGCGGGGTTGGCCGTTTTGGAACGTGTGAGATGTCACTTTTCTTTACTCGTAAAGAAAAGTGACCAAAGGAAAGCGATCCTTGCAGGAGGCTGCCGTGGCGTCATTGGGGACCCCAATGGTTTCGTCGTACGGCCCCGGGTGCTAACTGACTCGTGCCGTTACCAGTTTTGACCACCACGACGCTGCCAATGCCCGAGGATTCGTGGTGGCCCCCACCTGTAGCAACCACCACGAAACTCAAGCCGTCTGTCGCTCGCGGAGTGACTGGCCACGAAGTTGCAGGCGTCCCGTTTTCGTCGTGGGCGCGGTGGCACCGAATTGATAGGCCGAAGAATTTCCTCACCGCGCCCACCCCACCACGAAACCATCACGGCGTGATATATCGTGGCGCTTCGCACCGGTACCGGCAGATGTGTGGATGAGCAGGGATGCTGCTACCGAGCAGCCTCACCACGAAACCAGCTTCATCCGCAGGATCGCGGCCATTCAAACCGGTAACGGCATGAGGCCATTAGAACCCAGGGCATGACGACGAGACCACCGGGCTACGCAACCCCGACAAGCCAGCCTCCTGCAAGGATCGCTTTCTCTTGGTTACTTCTCTTTACGAGTAAAGAAAAGTGACATCTCACGCGTTCTAAATCGGCCAACCCCGTACAGCCGCGACAGCAGCTAGAAGCATCAAA
The DNA here is from genome assembly GCF_054589115.1 of Cupriavidus sp. 8B. Lineage (NCBI taxonomy): Bacteria > Pseudomonadati > Pseudomonadota > Betaproteobacteria > Burkholderiales > Burkholderiaceae > Cupriavidus > Cupriavidus sp. 8B. Next base: position 64,916 of record NZ_BAAILO010000435.1, read on the forward strand.
ACCCCGCCCACAAGCGACACCCCCGCGTCAGCGGGGCCACTATGCCAAACCAAAATTTCCAGCGCATTCTATGACACGCATTCTGCGGATGCAATCCTCGCCGATGTCGGTAGATTTTGTGAGCGAATCAACGGAACAAGACACTAGCGGGCGCGCCGGTAGGCCACCCAGTCGCCGGAATCGATGCGCGGCAGGCCCGCGACCGCCTCCTCGCCCACCGGGTAAAGCAGGCAGCTGACGGCTTGTTCGCCAACCGCCACCACGCGCTCCTCGCGCACGAACAACGAGGCCTGGCCCGGATAGACTTCTTCGATCTCGTCGAGCACAGGCACCAGCGCGGCATCGACCTCGTACAAGTCACCCGCCACGCCGGGCGCGGCGGCGTCCAGCACCAGGCCGGGATACGTGCCGAAGTCATAGAGCCGCCCCGGCACGGTCGCGCTGCCGATCAGGCGCGGCGCGGCAATGCCGTGCTTGCGCGCGGCCGCGTTGAGGTCGTTGACTTCGCCCGCGCGCAGCGTGCCATAGACAAAGACCACCGGCATGCTCAGCCCTCCAGCTTGGTGTCCGCCACCAGCACGCCATCGGCGTCGGCATAGATCCAGTTGCCCGGCCGCACCACGGCGCCGGGCATCTGCACGGTGACCTCGCGCTCGCCCACATTGCGCTTCTGGCTCTTCTGCGGATGCAGGGCCAGGGCGCGCAGGCCGATATCGCACACCGCAAGCTCCCCGCTGTCACGCACGCAGCCATTGACGATGATGCCGACCCAGCCGTTCTTCTCGGCCAGCACGCCAAGGTTGCCGCCCACCAGCGCGCAGCGCAGCGAGCCGCCGCCATCGACCACCAGCACGCGGCCGTTGCCGGGCGACTCGACCGCCTCGCGCACCAGCGAGTTGTCCTCGAACACTTTCAACGTGGCCGCCGGGCCGGAGAACGCGGTGCGCTTGCCGAAATGCTGGAATACCGGCGACAGCACGCGCAGAGAGCCGTCGGCCAGGCGTGCCTCATTGGCGTCGCACAGGTCAGTGGTAGCAAAGCTCATGAAGGACACCCGAATCAGGAAAGTGGAAATTGGAAAAGGAAGGCTGCATGCGGAACCATGGGGCCTGGGGACCGCCCGGATCGCGCTAGCGCGATCCGG
>NZ_BAAILO010000435.1:66179-79857 GCF_054589115.1 Cupriavidus sp. 8B
GCCATTGCCCACGGTGACGGCGGTGAAGATCGCCAGCATCTGGAAGGCGCCGATCATGAAGAAGACCCAGCTCGGCCAGTGCGCATCCATCAGCATGCCGAAGAACAGCGGCCCGCTGGCCAGGCCGATATCCAGGCCGGAGTAGACCACGCCATAAACCCGGCCCGTGGCGCCGGCAGGGGCTGCCGCACGCACCAGCAGGTCGCGCGAAGGCCCGGCCGTGCCCGCGCCGAAGCCGATCACGCCCATCAGCACCGGCACCATCACGGCCGGCAGCACGCCCAGCCCCACCACGATGGCGACCAAGCCGGACAGCGTGAAGCTCATCGCGATCAGGCGGTCGTGGTTGCTGGTGCGTCCCGCGGCAAAGCCGCCCACGATCATGCCGCCCGCGCTGCACAGCATGTAGACGGTGTACGACGCCGTGGCGAGCGTCAGCGGCATGCCGTAGAGCTGGGTCAGCGCGGTCGGCGCGAAGCTCTGGATGCCGGAGAACGAAAAGGTGGTGACGAGGAAGAAGGCCCAGCAGATCCACACTTGCGGCAGCTTGAGGAACGCCAGCATGCTGCCGCCCGCCTTGGGTGCCGCGCTGGCCGGCCTGGGCGCCGCACCGGCGGCGGCGCGGGGATCCAGCACATGGCGAAAGGCCAGCAGCACGGCCAGCACGCCAAAGGCCACCGCCGAGGCACAGGCAAGCGCGGTGCGCCAGCTGCCGAGCTCGGCAATGGTCACCAGGAAGATCGGCGCCGCAGCCCAGCCGAGGTTGCCCGAGATGCCATGCACGGAGAACGCATGGCCCAGCCGAGGCTGGGAAACATGCTTGTTGAGCAAGGTGAAATCGGCGGGATGGAACACCCCGTTGCCGATCCCGGCCACGCCCGCGCCAAGCAGCAGCATCGCGTAGCTCGGGCTGATGGACAGCAGCAAGGCCGCCGCGCCCAGCAGCCCGAGGCCGCCAAACAGCACCGGCTTTGCGCCAAAGCGGTCCACCACGAAGCCTGACGCGGTCTGCACCACGGCCGACACGGCAAAGAACACCGTCATCAGCAAACCCAGCTCGGCATAGCTCAGGCCGAACTCGGCCTTGATCCACGGGAAGAGAGGCGCCAGGAGCAGGTGAAAGAAGTGGGAAACGCCGTGGGCCAGCCCGACCAGGCCGATGACCTGGGCGTCGTGGCGCAGCGGATTGCGAACGGGATCGAGGGTGGCGGCAGTCATCAGGCGGCTATCTGGCTGGGCTTGGCATGGCGCGCCGGCCATGCTGCCAGGCACAAGAAGCGCGCTGCGAATACCGCATCATAGAGTAAAACCACCCATGGCAGGGGTGCTCTGCGCGCTACATCTGCTTGAACAGATAGGCGTACTGGCGCGCCACCGGCAAGGTTTCCGAGCGATTGCGCAGCTTGAGCGCGAGCCGCCCCAGCGACTGGTTCACCGCGCTGGCCACGCAGTCGATGTTGACCACCGTGCCGCGATGGATCTGCCAGAAGCGCTCGGGGTCGAGCTGCTGCGACAGCTCGCGCAGGCTGGTGCGGATCAGCGCCTCGCCGCCGGTGGACACCACGTTGACGTACTTGTCCGTCGCCTCCAGGTAGATCACTTCGTCCACCGGGATGATGCGGATCTCCTGGCCGACCAGTGCCTTGATAAAGCGCAGGTAGCCATGTTGCGGCGCGCCCGCCGCCTGTTGCGCGGGCCCGCCGCCGCCCGGCTCCAGCGTCTCGAGGCGCGCCAGCAATTGCGCCAGGCGATCGGTATCGAGGGCGGCGCCGCCCTCCTCGCTGGCCTGCGCCTGGGCCGCCAGCCTCGCCTTGAGGCGGTGCACGGTGGCCTCCAGCCGCTCGGGCTGCACCGGCTTGAGCACGTAGTCGACTGCCTCGCGCTCGAAGGCTTCCAGCGCGAACTGGTCATATGCCGTGACGAACACCACCAGCGGCGGCGAATCGAACGCCATGAGCTCGCGCGCCACGTCCATGCCGCTCATGCCAGGCATGCGGATATCGAGAAACGCTACCTGGGGCTGGTGCTGGCGGGCCGCCTCCAGCGCGGACACGCCGTCATGCACCACGGCGACGATCTGCGCTTCGGGCCAGAGGCTGGACAATTCGGCATGCAAGGCGCGCGCGAGCAGCGGCTCGTCGTCGGCAATCAACAGGGTCGGGGCCATGGAAACGGGAGTAAGGGGCGGATCGGTCGAAGCAGTCCAAGCGGCGGTCTAAGCGCCTAAGCGGCGAGGCGCCTCAAGAATGGGAAATGCCTTGCGTGGCGGCGCTCACAGGGGTGATTGCGCGCGCGCCGGCGGCCTTGCCCGCGGGCACCGGCAGCGGTGCGTGGGCTGCGACAGGCGCCGCCGTGCGCACAACGGGCAACGTCAGCCGGACGATCACGCCGCGCGGCGTGTTTTCTTCCATCTGCATGCTGGCCGCCGCCCCGAAAATCCGCGCCAGCCGCTCGCGCACATGGGTCAGCCCGAGGCCGGAGCCCTTGGTCACGGCATGCCCGAAACCCACCCCGGTATCGGTGATCACCACCTGCACGGCGCTGTCGCCCTGCGCCCGGGCCGACAGCACGATCTTGCCGCCACGCATGCACGGCTCGATGCCGTGGCTGACCGCGTTCTCCACCAGCGGCTGGATCAGCATGGGCGGGATCTCCACCTCCGCCAGCTCGGGCGGGAGCTCGATCTCATAGGCCAGGCGCGTGCCGAAACGCAACGCCTGGATGTCCAGGTAGCTGCGCAGCAGCTCGAACTCCTGGCGCAGCGTGCATTGCTCGGCGCGCGTGTGGGACAGCGACATGCGCAGGAAGCCGATCAGCCGCTGCAACAGGCGCCTTGCGGCCTGCTGGTCCGTGGCAATCAGGCAATCCAGGTTGGCCAGGGAGTTGAACAGGAAATGCGGCTCGATCTGCGCCTGCAGGGCCATCAGTTGCGCGCGCACCAGCTGCTTCTCGGCTTCTTCGCGCTGCAGCGCATCGAGCGCGGCCTGCCGCTCGAGATGCGCGAGCTTCTCCCGTGACCAGTAGAAGTAAATCATGCTGGCCGACGCAAGCATGCCCACTACCAGGCACATGCGCAGCATATCAGTAGCTTCCTCGAAGGACTTGGCCGGCTCGTTCAGGACCACGCGCGTGGTCCAGCTGCCCATGATCACGCCCAGCGGCACGGCCACCGCGGTCAGGAACAGGAAAGGCCAGCGCCGCGGCCTGTCGTTCCACCAGATCAGCACGCGGGCAATGTCGATCAGCAGCCAGATCGACAGGCCGATCAGCTGGCTGTAGACGAAGTTGTGCCACAGCGAGCCGCCGGTGCGGAAACCGTAGTTCAGGCTGACGGCGATGATGGTGTTCGCGCACAGCACGAACACCAGGTCGCGCGCGAGGATCGAGATCCGGGAGGGAATGGCGGCAGGACAGCGATCCAGCGATTTCATAGGGGCAAGGTCGGGGACAACTGATCGTTATTGTAGGGGCCGTTCACGGGCGCTGCCGTCCTTTGCCCGGCTTATGCGCATCTTGCGCCTCATTTTCGTGGGCGGTTTCGTCCGTGATGCGGCCATGCAAAGCGGCCCACCACCGCCCCGACAGCACATAGCGAGGAAAGGTGATCCATTGCTCGGCCAGGATGCGGCGGACAATATCGAGCGGGCCTTCGAACGGCTCGGGCCGTACCGCTTCGAGCCGGTGCCCGCGTCCTTGCAGCATCATCGACAAGCCCATGCATATCATGCCCAGCCCGATTGCCGGAGCGGACAGCGAGAGCACGCCATAGACGAGCAGCACATTGCCGGCCATGAACATCGGCACCGCGACAATATGCAGCAACAGGCTGAGAGGGTGGTTGTGATTGCGGGCGTAGCCTTGCCATTGCCAGCGCAGCAGCCCTTGGGGGCGTGCGCTCATGGCTTCTGCCCGCCCTGGCTGGCGCGGCGCCAGGCCAGGCGGCGCACGAGCACGATGGCGCCCAGGGCGATCAGCAGCACGGGCCAGCCCTCGCGTAGCAGATAGGCCGGCAGGATGCCGCCATTCTGCGCGAGGAGCACCGCGCCCAGTGCAATCAGGATGATCGGGGCGATCAGCCCCTTGCCGCCACGGCCTTGCTTCATCGCGCTCTCCTCTCGTGCGGACCCGCGCACCGTCGATATTGCGGCGCATCAAGCCATGTGACGGCAGCAATCTATGCCGCCACGGACAGTGGTGACTTTACGCGGACAACGGCCGGGACGAAAGTGGCGTGCGACGAATGGAAAGCGGATGGCGCGAAAGGCGAGGATGCGGCGCGATCGGCACCGGGGCCTCTGCGGGCCAATGAGACCCATGAGGCCCAGGCCCAATGAGGCCCAGGAAGCCGTCAGGCCTCGACCACCTGCCCGCCCGCCGGCTCGGACAGCGCGCTGCTGACCGTGTCGCGCGAGAGGTGGGGCGCGAACATGTTGATGAAGGCATGCGCGTAGCCGCGCAGGTAGGCGCCGCGGCGCACAGCCACGCTGGTGGTGTTGGGCTCGAACAGGTGGTCGGCCGCGATCCGCACCAGCCCGGCGTCCTTGCGTTCGTCGTAGGCCATCGAGGCGATGATGCCCACGCCCAGCTCCAGCTCGGCGTAGGTCTTGATGACGTCCGCGTCCATGGCGGTCAGCACGATCTCCGGCTGCAGCCCGGCGGCGGCGAAGGCGCCATCGATCTTGCGGCGCCCGGTGAAGCCGGCGTCGTAGGTAATGATCGGGAAGCCGGCGATGTCTTCCAGCGTCGGCTCCGGCAGGTGCGTCAGGGGGTGCTCGGGCGAGACCACCAGCACGTGGCGCCAGGTGTAGGCCTCGAACGAGGTCAGCCCGGCCTCGCTGGCCACCGCCTCGGTCGCGATGCCGATATCGGCCTGGCCGCTCAGCACCAGCTCCACGATATGCGCGGGCGAGGCTTCCTGCAGCGCCAGCGTCACATGAGGGTAGGCGCGGCGGAAGCTCTGCACCACCTTGGGCAAGGCATAGCGGGCCTGGGTGTGGGTGGTGGCCACCGTGAGGCGGCCGGTATGGCGCCCGGCGAATTCGTCGCCCGCCTGGCGCAGGTTCTCGGCCTCGAGCAGCAGGCGTTCGACGATGCGCACGATTTCACGCCCGGGCTCGGTCAGGCCGGTCAGGCGCTTGCCGTAACGCTCGAAGATCTCGACGCCAAGCTCCTCCTCCAGCTCGCGGATCTGGCGCGAGACGCCGGGCTGCGAGGTGTAGAGCGCATTGGCCACCTCGGTCAGGTTGAATTGGCGGCGCACCGCCTCGCGGATGGAACGTAGTTGCTGGAAGTTCATTGTGCGGCTCCTGCCGGCGTGCCCCTGGCGCTAGCCGGGGCGGATGAATGGGGTTGGACGAAGACACGCAGCCGGCGCGGCCGCACGGCGAGCAGTTCGCCCTCGCGGAAGCCCTGGTGGCGGAAGCGCTCGAGCGGCAGCGCCACCTCGATGACTTCCTGGGTGTCTTCACGTTCCAGTTCGAGCTGGGCCACGGGGCCCAGGGTGAGCGCGCGGCGCAGCGTCACGGCAATGCCGTCGGTGCCGAGCGAATAGCGCTCGAGATCGAGATCGTGCGGGCGGACATAGGCCACGGCATCGCCGGCGGTTTCATGGCCGCTGCCGATCACCGGCAGGATCGAGTCGCCGGTGTGCAGCAGGCCGCCCCGCTCCCCAACCTCGAGCCGGCCGTGGAACAGGTTGACGTTGCCGAGAAAGCCGAACACGAACGGCGTGGCCGGATGGTTGTACACCGCCTCCGGCGTGCCCGCCTGCTCCACGTGGCCGCGGTTCATCAGCACCACCTGGTCGGCCACTTCGAGCGCTTCTTCCTGGTCGTGGGTGACGAACACGCTGGTGACATGGAGCTCGTCGTGCAGGCGCCGCAGCCAGCGGCGCAGTTCCTTGCGCACCTTGGCATCGAGCGCGCCGAACGGCTCGTCGAGCAGCAGCACGCGCGGCTCCACCGCCAGCGCGCGGGCCAGCGCAATGCGCTGGCGCTGCCCGCCGGACAACTGCGGCGGATAGCGCTCGGCCAGCCAGTCGAGCTGCACCAGCTCCAGCAGCGCGCGCACCTTGTCGCGGATCTGCGCCTCGCTGGGGCGCTCGGCACGCGGCTTGACGCGCAGGCCGAAGGCCACGTTCTCGAACACCGTCATGTGCTTGAACAGCGCGTAGTGCTGAAACACAAAGCCAACCTGGCGCTGGCGCACATGCTGGTGCGAGGCGTCGCGCCCTTCCAGCAGGATCTGGCCGGCGTCCGCGCGTTCCAGGCCGGCGATGATCCGCAGCAGCGTGGTCTTGCCGCAGCCCGAGGGGCCTAGCAGCGCCGTCAGCTGGCCTTCGTCGAAATCGAGGGTGACATCGTCGAGCGCAACGAAATTGCCAAAGCGCTTCTGCACATTCTTGACCTGGATGCTCATGATGCCTGTCCTTGCAATTTGCCAGCGCTCGGGTTCACCGGCGCAAAGTTCTCGTCTTCCCTGTGCTCGCGGCTCGCCCGGTATTCCACCAGCGTCTTGATGCCGAGCGTGACCAGGGCCAGCAGTGTGAGCAGCGACGCCACCGCGAAGGCTGCGGCGAAGTTGTATTCGTTGTAGAGAATTTCCACGTGCAGCGGCATGGTGTTGGTGAGGCCACGGATATGGCCCGACACCACCGAGACCGCGCCGAACTCGCCCATTGCCCGCGCGTTACACAGGATCACGCCATACAGCAGGCCCCAGCGGATATTGGGCAGCGTGATGCGGCGGAAGGTCTGCCAGCCCGAGGCGCCCAGCACGATGGCGGCCTCCTCTTCCTCGCTGCCTTGCGCCTGCATCAGCGGGATCAGCTCGCGCGCCACAAACGGAAAGGTGACGAAGATGGTGGCCAGCACGATGCCCGGCACCGCGAACATGATCTTGATGTCGTGCGCCTCCAGCCACGGTCCCAGCCAGCCCTGCGCGCCGAACAGCAGCACATAGACCAGGCCGGAGATCACCGGCGACACCGAGAACGGCAGGTCGATCAGCGTGGTCAACAGGCTCTTGCCGCGAAAATCGAACTTGGCGATGGCCCAGGACGCCGCCACACCGAACACCACATTGAGCGGCACCGCGATGGCGGCCACCAGCAATGTGAGCTGGATCGCGGCCACGGCATCGGGCTCGACCAGCGAATCAAGATAAGTCTGCACGCCTTTGCGCAGCGCTTCATAAAAGACCGAAGCCAGCGGGATGAACAGGAACAGCGCCAGGAACAGCACCGCGATGGCGATCAGGGTGTAGCGCACCCACGGCGCTTCACCCGTGGCATCCCGGAAACGCGCGGCGGGGGCAGCACGGCCGCCCAGGCCCTTGGTAGCGACGCCGGCCATTTCAGCTCTCCTTGTCCGGCGCCACGGAAGCGCGCACTGCCTGGTGGTGACGGCGCGTCCACGCTTGCAGCAGGTTGATCAGCAGCAACAGCGCGAAGGAGATCACCAGCATCACCACCGCCACCGCGGTAGCGCCCGCGTAGTCGTATTGCTCCAGCTTGGAATAGATCATCAGCGGCGCGATCTCGGAGACCATCGGCATGTTGCCGGAGATGAACACCACCGAGCCGTACTCGCCGGTGCCCCGTGCGAACGACAGCGCAAACCCCGTCAGCAGCGCCGGCAGGATGGTCGGCAGGATCACGCGGACAAAGGTCTGCAGGCGCGTGGCGCCCAGGCTGGCCGCGGCTTCTTCCAGCTCCTGCTCCGCGTCTTCGAGCACCGGCTGCACCGTGCGCACCACGAACGGCAGCCCGATAAAGGTCAGCGCCACCACCACGCCCAGCGGGGTGAAAGCCACCTTGATGCCCAGCGGCTCCAGGTAGCGGCCGATCCAGCCGTTGCCGGCGAACAGCGCGGTCAGGGCAATGCCGGCCACCGCGGTGGGCAGGGCAAAGGGCAGGTCGACCAGCGCATCGATCAGGCGCTTGCCGGGAAAGCGGTAGCGCACCAGCACCCAGGCAACGATCAGCCCGAACACCGTGTTGACGATGGCGGCAATCAGCGAGGCGCCGAAGCTCAGTTGCAGGGAGGCGACCACCCGGGGCGAGCTCACCGCGGTCCAGAAGGCCTCCCAGGTCATGGTGAAGGTCTTGAGGAAGGTGGCCGACAGCGGGATCAGGACGATCAGCGTCAGGTAGAACAGCGTGAAGCCCAGCGAGAGGCCAAAGCCTGGCAGCACGGTAAAGCGCTGCTTGCCTGGCTTGGCGGGCGCGCTCTTGCGCGCTTGGCGGTCATCCGGCCGCGCCGGGGGCGGATTGTCCGCCAGGGAAATCGAGGGTGGCATGTTGTCTCGTCTGTGCCGTCGTATCCGCCTCCGGGGAAGGGCTTCCGAGCGGGATTCGCTGGAAACCGAAGCAGCGGGGGCGGCTTCTTTATGACGCCGGCGCATAACGCTCCGGCCTACGAGACAAATTTTGCAGATACCGACTTATAAACAGAACGAATCTTTACGTATGTTCTTAGGCGTTTTAGATATAAGGAAACGTAGACGACACTTCCAGCCCGCCGTCCCAAGGCCCGGCGCGGTCGCCGGACGGGCCGGCGCTGCCGTCCGCCTCGATCCGCTGGATCAAGGTATCGAGCAAGGCGAGCCCCTCAGGCCACTGGTCAAGGCCAGAATCGGCGTTAATGTGACCTAGCATGCCTGCATCATGGAGCTCGCTGCCCCATAGCGTGCCCCAGCTGAACGCGGTGCGCTGCTGCATCCAGGGATCGTTGCGGCTGGCCACCAGGATGGTGGGAAACGGCAGCCGGTACGCGGGCAGCAGCCCGGCCACGCCAAACTTGTCGGGATCGGCCGGCGCCACCAGCACCGCGCCCGCAATGCCTTCGGGGTCGAGGGCGGCCTGGCGCAAGGTGGCCAGGCAGCCGAAGCTGTGCGCGACCAGGATGGCCCCGCGCGGGGCCACGCGTTGCGCTCGCATGACGCTCTCGGACACGCGCTCGGCCCACAGCGGCAGGCTCGGGCGCGACCAGTCGTGCTGCTCTACGCGCTGCCAGTCGGGAAAGCGCTGCTCCCAGCGGCTTTGCCAGTGGCCCGGGCCACTGCCATGCAACCCTGGCACCGTCAGGATCTGCAAACCCTTGGGCACCTTCAACCGTACGTCGGCGGGTCGCCCGCTTGCGCCCGCCTGCCCGCCGCGCTGCTCCCGCGCGGCCGGCCTCTTCGTCTGCGTCATATCGGCTCCTTGGTCAACGCCATCGGGACGCCGTCGGATCCGTTCCGGGGCACCCCGCCCTCGAACTCCTAAATGCCAACCTCGCCGGCCACTTCGTGCAGGTGACGCGCGCTCACCGCCGCGCCGGTGAAGCTGCCCTGCCCCAGCACGATGCCGGCTGCCTGCAGCCGCTCGGCATTCTCGGCGTTCTCCAGCCGGCGCCCGATCAGCGTCACGCCGGCACTGTCGGCACTGGCCTGCAGCCCGGCCAGCTGGCGGTCGGTCCAGTTGCGGCGCATGTCCAGCTTAAGCCAGTCGGGCAGCGCGTGCGCCATCAGCGCGCCGGCCTCCGCCGGGTCCGATGCCTGCAGGCTCACGGCAAAGCCGTTGCGGCGGTAGTTGCCCACCACATGCAGCAGCAGCGGCAGGTCGTCGTTGGCGCTGGCCGGCACCTGGATCACGAACCGGTCGATCGGCAGGCCAAGCGATTGCAGAGCGCGCCGGAAGGCCGCGCCGTGATCGTCGGCCACGGCGGCCAGCAACCGGTTGTGCACGTTGAGCACCAGCTTGCGATCGCCGTCGGCCGCAAAATAGTTGATGGCATGCACCAGGCGCGACAGCCGGTCGAGCGAGACCAGGGAGGCATCGTCCGCCGCCATCGCAAACAGCTTCCATGCACTCAGGCCAACGCCGTCGCCGGCGTACGTGCGCAGCGTGCCTTCGTGCGCCACCACATCGCGACTGGACAAGGTGATGAGCGGCTCGAACGCGCTGGTCAGCGAGCAGTTATAGAACTGGCCCTGCACCTGCCCACGCTCGTCGCGCCACAGTTGACGATCGTTTTCTGGCCGGCGCGGCAGCGCTTCCAGGTAGTGGGTGAGCGCCGTCAGTGCCGCGCCTCTTTCGTTCGCGCTTGCCATTGCGATTTCCTTTGCGTTGCGCTTGCGCCTCGGGCGAGGCTTCAAAGCTTGGCCAGGGAAACCTCGGTAGCCTTGACCAGGGCAACGACTTCGCTGCCGATGGCAAGGCCGAGATCCTTGACCGAGCGGGTGGTGATGACCGAGGTGACGATGCCGGCCGGCGTCTCGACGTCGACCTCCGAGACCACAGGGCCTTCGATGATGGCAGCAACCTTGCCGCGGAACTGGTTACGTACGTTGATCGCCTGAATGCTCATGATAGAAGTTCCTTTGCGTGAGTGAAAATGAGAAATGCGTAAAACTTTGGTTCAGCGGATGGCGGCCGCGCGGGTGAGTGACGTTGCCCGCTCACCCGTGGCTGCCGCCGCTTAAGCGGGTTGCGCCGGCTTCGCTCAAAGCTGGCCGCGCGACCTTTGTTTCATACTTGTTTGCCTTCTCGCTGGCGTCCTTGCTGGCGGCAGGGTTTGCGCGCTAGATCGCCCAGCGCACTGAATCGACCGTGCGCGCCACCGACCAGTCCACTGCAGACAACAATGCTTGCGCGTGCTGGCTCTCATCGACCGGCAATGCGCCATCACGCTGCATCACCCGGCGCAGCACCGCGTCCTCCAGTTGCGCGAACGCCGCCGAGCCACGCTGGCGCGGACGCGGCAGCGCCACCCGCTGGTCCAGCGCGATGCGGCCGTCTTCGATCAACACCACGCGGTCGGCCAGCGCTACCGCTTCCGACACATCGTGGGTGACCAGCAGCGCCGTGAAGCCCAGGCGCTGCCACAAGGCCTCGATCAAGCCCTGCATCTCGATGCGGGTCAGCGCATCCAGCGCGCCCAGCGGCTCGTCCAGCAGCAGCAAGCGAGGGTGATGCACCAACGCACGCGCCAGTGCCACGCGCTGGCGCTGCCCGCCCGACAGGCGCGCCGGCCACTCGCCCGCGCGCTCGGCCAGGCCGACCTGGCCCAGCACCCTGGCCGCATCGGCCAGCCGCGCGCGCGGCAGCCCCAGCGCCACGTTGTCCAGCACCTTCTTCCATGGCAGCAGGCGCGCGTCCTGGAACATCACCCGGACCGCCTCGCGCTGCTTGTTGCCAGGCGCGCCGTCCAGCGTCACGCCACCGCCGTCGCTGTCTCCCAGGCCGGCCACCAGCCGCAGCAAGGTGCTCTTGCCGCAACCGCTGCGGCCCACGATGGCGAGGAACTCGCCGGGCGCGGCCTGCAGGTCGATGCCGTGCAGCACCTGGCGCCCGCCGTATCGCTTCACCACCTGCTGCACGCGCAGCGCGAGGCCCTTGCCATCCTGGCTGGCGGGCACATCGGCCAGCGCGGCTTGCTCGATCGGGTTGCTTTGCATATCGGGTTCTCCTTGGCCGGCGGCGCTCAGTGCGCCTGGTAGCCGGGGTGCCAGCGCAGCCAGAATCGCTCCAGCCCGCGTGACAGCAAATCAGCCAGCTTGCCCAGCAGCGCGTAGAGCAGGATGCCCACCAGCACTACGTCGGTCTGCAGGAACTCGCGCGCATTCATGGTCATGTAGCCGATGCCCGACTGCGCCGAGATGGTCTCGGCCACGATCAGGATCACCCACATCAGGCCGAGCGAGAAACGCACGCCGACCAGGATGTTGGGCAAGGCGCCCGGCAGGATCACCTCGCGGTAAAGGCGCCAGCCCGACAGGCCGTAGCTCTTCGCCATCTCGATCAGCCCGGGGTCGACCGCGCGGATGCCGTGATACGTGTTCAGGTAGATCGGGAAGAACACGCCCAGCGATACCAGGAACAGCTTGGCGGTCTCGTCGATGCCGAACCACAGGATCACCAGCGGGATCAACGCCAGCGGCGGAATATTGCGCACCATCTGCAAGGTGCTGTCGAGCAGGGTCGCGGCCGGGCGGAAGGTGCCGGTCAGCAGGCCCAGCGCCAGCCCGAAGCCGCCGCCAATGGTGAAGCCGAGCACGGCGCGCCAGGTGCTTACCCACACGTGGCGCCACAGTTCGCCCGTCACGGCCAGGCCCCAGGCGGCCTTCACCACATCGAGCGGCGCCGGCAGGATGCGGTTGGACAGCCAGCCCAGCTGCGAGGCCAGTTGCCACGCCACCACCAGCAGCACCGGCACGATCCACGGCGCGGCCGAGCGAGACGCATGGCGCAACCAGTCAGGGTTGCGTTCAGGCAGGGTCAAGGGAGCGGACATGGTTGCCTCCTACCCGCGCGCCGCGCGCGGCACGATGCCGGTTGCCATGACTTCGCCAAAAGGGCCGGACAGCACCTTGCCCTGCAGCTTGTCGCGCACGGAGCGCGGCAGCAGCGGAAAAACCAGCTCGGCGAAGCGATAGGCTTCTTCCAGATGCGGGTAGCCGGAGAGCACAAAGGTATCGATGCCCAGCGCCGCGTACTCCTTGATGCGCGCCGCCACGATGTGCGGGTCGCCCACCAGTGCCGTGCCCGCGCCGCTGCGCACCAGGCCTACGCCGGCCCACAGGTTGGGGCTGATCTCCAATTCCGCGCGGCTGCGTGCGCCGCCACCGGCGTGCAGCGCAGCCATGCGGCGCTGCCCTTCGGAATCCATCTTGCCGATCACCGCCTGCGCGCGTGCCACCGTCGCATCGTCGAGCTTGCTGATCAGCTGATCGGCCGCGGCCCATGCCTCGTCCTCGGTCTCGCGCACGATCACGTGCAGGCGGATGCCGAACTTCACGGTACGCCCATGGCGCGCCGCGCGCTGGCGCACGTCGGCGAGTTTCTTCGCTACCTCCGCCGGCGGCTCGCCCCAGGTCAGGTAGGTATCCACCTGCTCGGCCGCCAGCTCGTGCGCGGCAGCCGAGGAGCCGCCGAAGTACACCGGCGGATGCGGCCGCTGCAGCGGCGGGAACAACACCTTCGCGCCCTTGACCTTGAGGTGCTTGCCCTCGAAATCGAGCTCAGCGCCTTCATGGCTGGCGGCCAGCACCTCGCGCCAGATGCGGATGAACTCGGCCGAGGCTTCGTAGCGCTCGGCATGATCCAGGAACAGGCCATCGCCCTCCAGCTCCGACACATCGCCGCCGGTCACCAGGTTCACCAGCAGGCGTCCGCCCGACAGGCGGTCAAACGTCGCCGCCATGCGCGCCGCCAGCGTGGGCGCCATCAGCCCGGGGCGCACCGCCACCAGGAAGCGCAGCCGGCTGGTGACCGCGGCGAGCGTGGAGGCGACCACCCACGGATCCTCGCAGGAGCGGCCGGTGGGAATCAGCACGCCTTCATAGCCAAGCGTATCGGCCGCGGTGGCGATCTGCTTCAGGTAATCAATATTGACCTCGCGCGCGCCCACCGAGGTGCCGAGGTAGCGGCTGTCGCCGTGCGTGGGGATAAACCAGAAGACCTGCATGTCCGTGCCTCTTCAGCTCTGTTTGTGGATCTTGGCCGCCCGGCCCTCGCCGGCCGCGCCCAGGCCGATCGCCAGCAAGGCAGCGCCCAGTGCGCCGGTGACTAGCGCCACCAGCAAAACATGGCGCAGCGGCGCGCCGGCTTGGATCGGCATCGGGATAGGAATCGGGATAGGAATCAGGGATCAGGCACGGCAAATGCGCGGCGGGCGCGCGCCCGCCGCAGGCTGCG